>NZ_PVWO01000378.1 GCF_003003845.1 Chamaesiphon polymorphus CCALA 037
AGCAAGGCTAGATCGACAGTCCCCGCTCGGAGCAAGGTATCATTACCCTGGATGACAGTAGTTAGTTTGGTCAGATCGTCGCCGATGCCCGGAATGCCGGAGATTTTGAGCGCGTCGGTACCAATTTTAAAGTCAGTAATTGTATTGATACTAGTCGGCAAAGTTGTCACGGCGAGGATAAAAGTATCCTTACCATTACCACCCGTGAGTGTATTGTTACCCAACCCCGCAAAGAAGGTGTCGTCACCCTCGCCACCCAACAGGCGATCGTTGGTAGCGGCAAATAAGCGATCGTTGCCAGTTCCGCCATCCAATTCGTTGCCACCTTTACCGTCGGTAGCATCGAGGATATCGTTACCGCCTTCACCAAAAAGTCGATCGTTTGTCCCAGCATATAGCTCGTCGGCACCTTCACCAGCATAAATCTGATTGTTGCCACCACTAATACTGACATCGATGACGTTATTGCGGCTATCGCCGATAATCCGAGTATTGGATTCTTTAGCACCGAGCAATAGATCCGCCGGATCGGTAGCGGTGATGATTTTGGTGCTAATAATTCCCGTCACGGGGAGATTTTTGGATAGCTCTAGCAGCCCTAATTTTTCGGGTACTTTGCTCCCTGGCGCAACGTTAAAATCGTTGTCATTAATTAAGGCGAGCGTATTGGGTGCGACTAATGCCAAACCTTCGAGTTTTTCGACTCCGGTATAGCCCAATTGCGCTGCATTCGCGATGAGGCTTTTGCTGACGGGGGCAATTTTGGCAGTAGTTAATTCGGCGGGGGTGAGTTGTTCGATCGTTTTACCCGCAGGCAATGTAAAGTTGGCGGGGTTATTAATATTAGTCGCTGTTGCGAGATCGATTTGGTAGATCAGCTTATTCGAGGCAGTTGTCGCGAGATCGTCGCGTTCGACAACGGCAAATTTACCACCACCGAGCGAAACAGCATCGCCGAGTTTGTCGGTTTTGGCGTTACCAGTACCCGTAATATCATCGAGCAGGTAGAGATATTCACCAGTGACTGCTTTAGTTGCGGTATCGAATTCTAAAATACGGACAGTGCGAGAAGCTCTGGAAACCGTATCGCCAGCATTATCTGGATTATCGATCGGACTTTGCATGAAGGCATAGAGCTTGGTACCTTCGATCGCGACTGCTTCAAAACCCCGATTGCTGCGGCGTTGAGCGTAAACTTCGGGCAATACTTCGGTGCCAAAGTCGATCGCGACTAGATCGATCTTCGCCGCGCTGGTACCTTTGGGGATAAACCTGTCGAGCAGTTTACCATTGGTGTCGAATCGATAAATTGCGGGGCGATATTCGTCTACCATCCAGTAGTTACCATCAGAGCCGATGACGATGCCTTCGACGTCTGCACCGAGCGGATCGTTGGGTAAAACTTTGCCATCGAGATCGACACCAATTTCGTCGGTATAGGCTAACCCATTCCCCCTAGCTTGGAGGTTTGGCAATCCGGTGAGTGGTGTCTTACCATCGGCTCTAAATAAGCCCGTGCGCTTGGTAATATTAATCTCGCCAGAGTTACGATTGAGTTCAAAACTGACGATTTCGGGTTGAAAAGTTGGTAATAAAAAGGGACGATTGGCACCAGTCGGCTCGCCATTTGGGCCGCGATCGGTATGGGTAATAAATTTGAGGTTACCATTAGCGGCAATCCCTTGGAAATATAACCCCGAAAAACCACCGAGGAATAAATCTTGCCCTTTGGAAGTCGTACCTAGCTTGGGTAGGTTGGTAAAGTCATAGCTCGTCACATTGCTACCTGCATTATTGGGTGCGGTAGGATTGACGGCGACGGTGTTGCTATTAAGGCTACCTGGCTCGGTATTTTTGAGTAGAGCTAGTTGTTGCACACCAAAGCTAACGGTAGCGTCAGAGCCAGATTTGGCAATGGTGAGATCGCTAAATTGGCTAACGCCAGCGAGGTTAACCCTAATCGTGTCGTTTAATCGATCGAAATCAGTAATGGTATTGGGTGTTGTGGGGACATCGACATTGGCAACCCAAAAGACATCTTTGCCCGCGCCACCTGAAATCGTATTGCCACCCTGTCCGCCATAAATCTTGTCATCGCCAGCATCGCCAGCAACCGTATCGTTGCGATCGGCATAAATAGTATCGTCACCATCGCCACCAGAAAGGGTGTTGGAGCCATTACCATCGGATGTGAGGCTATCGTTACCTGCCTCGCCTTCTAGTCGATCGTTGGTGTAAGCATACAACTCATCATTGCCATCTCCACCACGGAGAGTATTGTTGCCATTACCAGCTAACGCGTCTAAGTAGTCATTTCCGGCTAAACCCAACAAGGTGTCATTGCTTTTGCCAGCGTCAATAAATAATACATCATCGTTATTAGTCCCATTAACTATGCCCATTAAATTCTCCCTTAATTAATCTGTATAGAACACGGATGATTTTTTGCCGAACTACTGTTGTGTAGCGAAGATTAACTTTCTTGTCAGAACGAGCGATTAAAAGAAGACAGCGCGATTGCCGTCGAGCTAATATACTGTCATAAACTGTCAACTCATAGTCATTTATTCTGTCAAGAGTAGGCGAGCACCTTAGCTGAAATATATCTTTCGATATTGTCAGTGGAATTTTATCACTGGTTTTATCATTTGAGCATTAAATTAAGCTAGTTTTAAAATTAAGATATGGTTAAGGATAAATAGATTTAACTTTAACTATCGGCGATCGAACGTGGGGATCGATAGCCATTTAATCGATAAAAACGTTCGACACAAAAGGGAATAGGATGCTATATCTTTCGATAGCATCCTATTTCTACTAACTAATACCAAACCTGGTTTGTACGACCTATGAAACTTGCCCTCACCCCCAACCCCTCTCCCAAGCTTGGGAGAGGGGTTGGGGGTGAGGGCAAGTTTCATAGGTCGTACAAACCAGGTTTGGTATTAGTTAGTAGAAATAGGATGCTATCGAAAGATATAGCATCCTATTCCCTTTTGTGTCGAACGTTTTTATCGATTAAATGGCTATCGATCCCCACGTTCGATCGCCGATAGTTAAAGTTAAATCTATTTATCCTTAACCATATCTTAATTTTAAAACTAGCTTAATTTAATGCTCAAATGATAAAACCAGTGATAAAATTCCACTGACAATATCGAAAGATATATTTCAGCTAAGGTGCTCGCCTACTCTTGACAGAATAAATGACTATGAGTTGACAGTTTATGACAGTATATTAGCTCGACGGCAATCGCGCTGTCTTCTTTTAATCGCTCGTTCTGACAAGAAAGTTAATCTTCGCTACACAACAGTAGTTCGGCAAAAAATCATCCGTGTTCTATACAGATTAATTAAGGGAGAATTTAATGGGCATAGTTAATGGGACTAATAACGATGATGTATTATTTATTGACGCTGGCAAAAGCAATGACACCTTGTTGGGTTTAGCCGGAAATGACTACTTAGACGCGTTAGCTGGTAATGGCAACAATACTCTCCGTGGTGGAGATGGCAATGATGAGTTGTATGCTTACACCAACGATCGACTAGAAGGCGAGGCAGGTAACGATAGCCTCACATCCGATGGTAATGGCTCCAACACCCTTTCTGGTGGCGATGGTGACGATACTATTTATGCCGATCGCAACGATACGGTTGCTGGCGATGCTGGCGATGACAAGATTTATGGCGGACAGGGTGGCAATACGATTTCAGGTGGCGCGGGCAAAGATGTCTTTTGGGTTGCCAATGTCGATGTCCCCACAACACCCAATACCATTACTGATTTCGATCGATTAAACGACACGATTAGGGTTAACCTCGCTGGCGTTAGCCAATTTAGCGATCTCACCATTGCCAAATCTGGCTCTGACGCTACCGTTAGCTTTGGTGTGCAACAACTAGCTCTACTCAAAAATACCGAGCCAGGTAGCCTTAATAGCAACACCGTCGCCGTCAATCCTACCGCACCCAATAATGCAGGTAGCAATGTGACGAGCTATGACTTTACCAACCTACCCAAGCTAGGTACGACTTCCAAAGGGCAAGATTTATTCCTCGGTGGTTTTTCGGGGTTATATTTCCAAGGGATTGCCGCTAATGGTAACCTCAAATTTATTACCCATACCGATCGCGGCCCAAATGGCGAGCCGACTGGTGCCAATCGTCCCTTTTTATTACCAACTTTTCAACCCGAAATCGTCAGTTTTGAACTCAATCGTAACTCTGGCGAGATTAATATTACCAAGCGCACGGGCTTATTTAGAGCCGATGGTAAGACACCACTCACCGGATTGCCAAACCTCCAAGCTAGGGGGAATGGGTTAGCCTATACCGACGAAATTGGTGTCGATCTCGATGGCAAAGTTTTACCCAACGATCCGCTCGGTGCAGACGTCGAAGGCATCGTCATCGGCTCTGATGGTAACTACTGGATGGTAGACGAATATCGCCCCGCAATTTATCGATTCGACACCAATGGTAAACTGCTCGACAGGTTTATCCCCAAAGGTACCAGCGCGGCGAAGATCGATCTAGTCGCGATCGACTTTGGCACCGAAGTATTGCCCGAAGTTTACGCTCAACGCCGCAGCAATCGGGGTTTTGAAGCAGTCGCGATCGAAGGTACCAAGCTCTATGCCTTCATGCAAAGTCCGATCGATAATCCAGATAATGCTGGCGATACGGTTTCCAGAGCTTCTCGCACTGTCCGTATTTTAGAATTCGATACCGCAACTAAAGCAGTCACTGGTGAATATCTCTACCTGCTCGATGATATTACGGGTACTGGTAACGCCAAAACCGACAAACTCGGCGATGCTGTTTCGCTCGGTGGTGGTAAATTTGCCGTTGTCGAACGCGACGATCTCGCGACAACTGCCTCGAATAAGCTGATCTACCAAATCGATCTCGCAACAGCGACTAATATTAATAACCCCGCCAACTTTACATTGCCTGCGGGTAAAACGATCGAACAACTCACCCCCGCCGAATTAACTACTGCCAAAATTGCCCCCGTCAGCAAAAGCCTCATCGCGAATGCAGCGCAATTGGGCTATACCGGAGTCGAAAAACTCGAAGGTTTGGCATTAGTCGCACCCAATACGCTCGCCTTAATTAATGACAACGATTTTAACGTTGCGCCAGGGAGCAAAGTACCCGAAAAATTAGGGCTGCTAGAGCTATCCAAAAATCTCCCCGTGACGGGAATTATTAGCACCAAAATCATCACCGCTACCGATCCGGCGGATCTATTGCTCGGTGCTAAAGAATCCAATACTCGGATTATCGGCGATAGCCGCAATAACGTCATCGATGTCAGTATTAGTGGTGGCAACAATCAGATTTATGCTGGTGAAGGTGCCGACGAGCTATATGCTGGGACAAACGATCGACTTTTTGGTGAAGGCGGTAACGATATCCTCGATGCTACCGACGGTAAAGGTGGCAACGAATTGGATGGCGGAACTGGCAACGATCGCTTATTTGCCGCTACCAACGATCGCCTGTTGGGTGGCGAGGGTGACGACACCTTCTTTGCGGGGTTGGGTAACAATACACTCACGGGTGGTAATGGTAAGGATACTTTTATCCTCGCCGTGACAACTTTGCCGACTAGTATCAATACAATTACTGACTTTAAAATTGGTACCGACGCGCTCAAAATCTCCGGCATTCCGGGCATCGGCGACGATCTGACCAAACTAACTACTGTCATCCAGGGTAATGATACCTTGCTCCGAGCGGGGACTGTCGATCTAGCCTTGCT
>NZ_PVWO01000379.1 GCF_003003845.1 Chamaesiphon polymorphus CCALA 037
AGATGTGTATAAGAGACAGAAATATGCCTGCAAAGATGGCCGTACTGAAGAGATAGCCGAAATTCATCGACATCGACAAAGCATCGCCGCCTGTTTCGCCGAGAGTTGTAGCCAGAATCTTGATTATCCAGAAGCTCAAGGTGACTGCTGGAACTTTACTGAGAATGTCTTGCTCGTTGGTGTTTGTTGTTGCTTTCATTTAAATCAAAGATAAGTGTTTTTAACTTATCCATATAGTTATTAATTAATCTCAATCTTTAAGTGAAAATGAAATCTCATTAGTCTTAACAAAGAGCGCATCATCATAACGGAGCATTGCCAAGCCATCTTCCCATTCATCGATCGCGACTTTAGGACGTTCGCCCAGATATAACTGCATCAGCCAACCAGGAAAATTTGCTCCAGCTCGATAAGATAAAGGATAACCTCCACCAAAACGGGGATTGATTTCGATAAAAACAATCTCCCCATCTGTCTGTAAAAAGCACTGAACGGTAATACAACCGATCGCACCAGGTAAAGATTCGACTACATGTTTTGCCGCAGCAATTAAAGCTGGATTTTTGACAGTCATCCCTTTGCTAATTTCACCCGCTCTAGTTTCGATTCTCAGTCGCGGAACGATCGATATTACGTTACCGTGAAAATCTACCAAAACATCGATCGTATATTCTTCACCAGTAATGAGCTGTTGGACGATCGCATTTTCTATATAATTTGAGAAGAATTCTAGCTCGACTTGACTCTGAATATAATGTAGCCCGATACTAGAACTACCCGTATCGGGTTTGATTATCAGTGGTAAATCTAGCTCGGTAACTCGATCTAATTCATAGATTATCGGTGTTTTGACACCAATTTCTTTAAAAAAGTTACTAGTCTTCTTCTTGCTATAACAGATTTGATTTGTTTCTGCTGATGAGACGACTAGAGTGACTCCACGATCTCGAAACTGCTGCTGATGGAGTGACAGGAGTTGAAGTTCTGTATCGATTAATGGAATGAGTAAATCGATAGAGTGTCGATCGCAGATATCGATTAAGCTATCTATATAAGTAGGGTCGTTAATTTTAGGGACGAGTTCGGCTGTATCTGCAAGGAAAGAAGCTGGAGCACTTCTTTTAAAATCGGCAGTAATTATCTTGCCAGTGATGTTATTTGGCGTAGCCTCTCGTGAAGAGAGTCGATACATTGACTGATAAAAAGCTTTGAGTAGCTCGACTCTTCTACCTACACTTGTTAGTAAAATATTCATGAATATATCTAGCTTCAATGAATTTTTAAGCGGACAGGAGCGATTAATTGAATAGTTTAGTTTCGATCGTTCTCGATAGATCGAGATAAATAATAAATCGAACGATAGTAGGTATCACTATCCTATTAGGATGAAAACTATCGCTCGACTACCATTAGATCGGGTAAATTTCGCAGATTAGCAGTTATTTACCATCATCATTAGTTTCGCCCTTTTCCACTTCAGCTACTTGAATGCTGCTACGCGGGCGAGAACCTTCTGATTCAGCTCCCTCTTTGGCAGTATTATCCGTATAGAGAATCTTTCCGTTTCCGGCATCAACTTTCACTTCATTTTGACCGATATTTACGGCATAAACTAAGTTACCGTCTTCATTCTCTAGCTGAATGTTACTAGCTTTATTGCCTAGTGCTGCTTCTGCTGTTTGTCGTGCTTGGCTTGCTGAGATTTTAGCCAGGGGCTGGAGTTTAGCTATTTCGCTTGCTTCGTCAGTAGATGATTCGCGCGATTCTACTTTCTCTTGGGCAACTGCCATTGATGATGTATTAGGTGACGATGCCGATACCATTTTGGCAATACCACCGATACCCATAGTAGCGACTACTGCGGCAATGAGACTGACTTTTACTGAGGGTTTCATGGGTTAAATTTCTGAATTTGGACTCAACACCATCTACGTTAGGTAATAAAAGTCAAGAACTCGTCAAGAACTAAAATATTTTAGAAATAAATGAATCAGATGTCTTGTCTAGTTCTTGACAATTTGTTTGTAAGATCGATTTATTCGATCGATTGTAAAAGGTATATTTTTATGAAACGCTTTCTCCCAAGCGGTTTGATAGTCATCGCCATTTCATTAGCTGTAAATACTTCTGTAGCAGCAAAAGGTAAGTCAGAGGTCATTACAAAACCAGTAGCACAGGCAACCAATAGTACTTCGATAGAATACATAACTCCGTTTGAATTAGTTGGTAACGCTTACCAGGGTCAATATCGGAAGCAGTCTATTCCTGGATTCGGCTCGTTCATTTACGATGTCAAAACTGGAAAAGTTACAGCTAAAGATCTAGTCGAAGCTGCAATTGTTGCTAAAGTTTTACCTTCACAAGCAATTGCCGATCGCAACTATCTTAGTAATGTAGATTGGCAGCTAAGATCGCTCGATCGTTAAGACCGATTCAATTTTAAGCTATCTCAATATGCACGCTCCTTTTCAGTTCTAATATATAAATCTAATTAAGCTAATCTTGTCATGCACGATCTTCAAGTTAGTCGCCAGAATTTAATTAATAGCCTGAAACGGCAAGGGGTATGGCTGATTGGCTATTTGCTCGTTCTCAGTATTGTTGCTTGGTTGTGTACCGAAGTGTGGGAAAAAGAAGCGTTTAGTTTCGATCGATCTTTCCTATTATGGGTTCATCAATTTGCCACTCCGCAACTCGATAGTGTGATGCTGTTTATTACCGCTTTAGGTAATCCAGGTTCGGTAGTCACTGTCTTTATTAGTATGCTTGCCTGGTTGGGAATGAAGCGACAATATGCTGATGACATCAGATTTATAATCGTCTGTGTGGGTGGAGCCGCAATCAGTTATGTGATGAAGTTATTTTTTGCCAAACCTCGCCCCGAACTATGGACGCGATTAGTTAGCGAAACTTCCTTTTCTTTTCCAAGCGGTCATGCAGTTGGTTCGATGGTCGTATACGGTTTTATTTGTTATATCTTAGCTAGAAAATTTCCTATTTACAAAAGATATATTTATGCTGCTGCCAGTATTTTAATTATCGCGATCGGATTTAGCCGCTTGTATTTAGGCGTACACTATCCCACTGATATTATTGCTGGATATGGAGTAGGTATCCTATGGCTGACTACTTGTTTGAAAATAAGATTTTAAATATTAGCAATTAAAATTTTCCTCAACTGGGAAATCAATTTTATTTGAGACGTTTTAACGATCTCGATCTACATACTAACATATTCGATCTCGATCTCAACTACTTGATGGCAAGAAACGATTGGCTAGCGACAGGCGTTCCTGTGGCTCGATCGACGCTGCTAAAGCTATCGGGCTATTTTTAGGTCTGGTAATACTCTTTCGATCGCTTTTAAATTAATATGCAACTCCTGCTAATGATTTCACCTAAATTTCATCTAAACATGCTATTTGAGATTAAAACTTTAAATGTCTTAAAAACGATCGATAAATTCTATAATCTACTTATATAGGCTGATTCATTTACGGTTAGTTATTAGCGAATATAGATAGAGCAAATTCCGAACGGAGCGAGCCACCTCAGTAATATCTTAACGAGGATGTTTCGAGGCATTATTGAAGATCGAGTAAAGTGACGATCGCTACGTAACGATCGATCGTCAGTTCGTAAACATCAGTAATTAAAGGAGTCAAGATGAAAATATTAATGGTACTAACCTCACACGACCAGCTTGGTAATACGGGCAAAAAAACGGGTTTCTGGCTCGAAGAATTTGCTGCTCCTTACTACACGTTCAAAGACGCAGGTGCGACGATTACACTAGCTTCACCGCGTGGTGGACAGCCACCGCTCGACCCCAAGAGCGATACCCCAGATGCTCAAACTAAGGACACACGACGCTTCAAGGCAGATCCCGCTGCTCAAACCGCGCTCGCGCACACACTCAAATTAAGCGAGGTTGCTGCTGGTGATTTCGATGGAGTGTTTTACCCTGGCGGACATGGCCCCCTGTGGGACTTAGCAGAAGATCCAGTCTCAATCGATCTCATTGAGTTCATGCTAGCCGCAGGCAAACCAGTCGCCCTAGTCTGTCATGCTCCAGGCGTACTCCGTGATGTCAAGGGTCTTGATGGCTCTCCCATCGTCCGAGGTAAGGCAGTCACAGGTTTTACCAATACCGAGGAGCAAGCAGCCGGATTGACCGAAATCGTTCCGTTCCTGGTCGAGGATATGCTCGTGCAAAACGGTGGGCATTATTCCAAAGTAGCCGATTGGCAGCCCTATGTTCTCAAAGATGGTCTGCTGATTACCGGACAAAACCCTGCATCTTCCGAGCCAGCCGCCAAAGAACTACTCGAACAGCTCAGTCTGCTTACCAAGTCTATTTGAATGAGCGCATCGTCAGGTTTAGATTTAATTAATATCAAATTAATTTCCGATCGCAGCTAGTTCTACTTCATCTAACAAGACTATTGTTTCTGCCCCGATTCTGCCAAATTTAGGCATTACTGGGGCTAGTGGCATCTCGACTAAGTACTTCCAAGTTCCACCTTCAAAACTAGAGCTTCGCACGATTCCTTCCCCACCGATAAAGCTTACTTTTCTGTTATGTGGATACAAACTCTGGAGTGGAGAATTTAGAATGTGTCGCTCGATTCCTGTTTTCCTCATGGACGATCGCTCTCTAGTTTACTGTTGATGTATTGTCTAACTACATTCACGATATCAATCAAGCTCGGTTTTGATATCTATCAATTGAATGAATCGTGAAGCTGTGAAAAAGTATCGATCGGAACGATAAATTACAGCCGAGATCGTTATCGAGCCAAGATCTTAGTAAATTCGATCGAATATGCTCGGATTAATGGATGTTTAATTCTTGAGCGTAATAAATTGAACGGAGCGTGACAGGCGCAAAGCCAATATTTTTGACAGAAAATTTATCGATTCCGCAAGGCGGACGCTCCGCCAGCTTACAAAAAATAGATTTGCATTACAAAGCACCGATCCAGCGATCGAAAAATAATTTAAACCAAGCCATAGGCTCGTAGTCGGTCGATCTCGACTCGAAAAGTCTAAAACAACACTCTATAGCAGGGTTTGAGAGATTTTTAAGTCGATTAAAATCCGATTTTTAGCGATCGGATTTTGCCCGATCGATAGTTATTTAGTTAAATTACTCAAAGCTTGACATGGCAACAGTTCATAATGGAGGAGTACATTTTTAACGAATCGAGCTATTTTAGCAACTACCAACATCAATAGCCATTCGCAGGGGGCATCATGGCTGACTCACTACCACTAGACGCGATCGACCCGATCTTACCTGCCAACGAACCGGAACGGTTGGCGGCACTGCATCGCTATCAAATCCTCGATACACCTGCTGAAGCGGCGTTCGATCGCATCACAGCCCTCGCAGTGCGACTGTTTGAGAAGCCGATTGCGCTGATTTCGCTAGTGGATGAGTCGAGAGCTTGGTTTAAGTCCAGCATTGGTTTTGGTGCCCCTGAAGTGCCGCGCAACGATGCGCTGTGTAATGTTGCCGTGTTAACCGACGAGCTGCTGATCGTTCCCGATACTCGGCTAGACGATCGCTTTACCTGTAATCCGTTCGTGCAATCCGACGTAGCGACGCGATTTTATGCGGGTGCGCCCTTGCTCGATCGAGATGGCTTCAATTTGGGTACGCTGTGTCTGCTCGATACTGTGCCACA
>NZ_PVWO01000043.1 GCF_003003845.1 Chamaesiphon polymorphus CCALA 037
GTCAGATGTGTATAAGAGACAGGTTATAAGTTTTAATGAGTCCCGATCGCCAGCAGCTCTCATCTTTTCCATCTCTGCGCCGCATTTTGCTAATCGTACTAGCCGCGTTGGTACTAATCAAGCCGATCTTCTCACTGTTCGACACCCTAGATCGACCTCAAATTCAAGGTAAATTCGAGCTATATCAAACCAATATCGTCTTAGTTGCATCGGAGTGGAAACCGACCGATGATGCGGATGCCTTGGGAGCGTTACAGAAGTCGATCGTCGGTACGGATTTTCTGAAATCGGCGACTCAACAGTATCAAACCGCACGCAAAAGTGATGTCCAGGCGATCGACAAGCTCAATGCTAGTTTAACAGATTTAGCAACTTCGACAACAGATGTCACTCGCAAATCGCAACAATTAGAAATCGATCTAACTAAAAAAACGATCGCCGCAGCCAAGCTAGAAATCGATAAAATCGACCTGCGAATTGGCATCCTTCAAGCAGCGAGATCGAAATCGGCAGAGGCACTTCAGACTTGGCAAAAGGTTGGTACGGACTCGCAATCTGCGACATCCAAACACGTCGCTGCATCCTTAATTGAAATCTGGAAACAACCATCGAACATCGATCGTAATACTATTCCGCAGCTCGAAGCTGAAATTAACACTAATTTCGATGGCTGGTTTCGCGATCGAGTCCTCAAAAAATTATATACAGATTTAGGCGATCGTCAGAAACTAGACCAACTCACTCTCACAGCAGAAACCAAAGCTAAAAATGCGGTAATAAATCTCGCTTTAATTACGATTCCTCGGATCTTTATCGTTCTCGGCGGCGTGGGTTTAATTGTCTTTTTTACAGTGAGATTTGCGATCGTCTTATTTCAGCAACGCGGCGAACGATCTGCTACCGAGATCTTACTCGAAAAACTCGATACGCCGTGGTCGGCTCCTTGGGATTGGGAGACGGTTTTGCAAGTATTTATGGTCGGCTTCTTTTTCGTCGGACAGTTTGTCTTGCCGACGCTATTTGGCGCGCTCATCGACCCAGCAACCTTGACTATCCGCCAACAGGGACTATATGTATTTACCAGCTATGTCCTGATGGCTATTTTGGCATTGGGAGTATTGTATTTATCGATTAAATCTTATCTACCTTTACCAGCCGATTGGTTCGAGTTTAACTGGAAATCTAATTGGTTGTTGTGGGGGATCGGCGGCTACTTAGTAGCCACCCCAATTGTCGTCATCGTCTCGCTGCTGAACGAAAAAATTTGGCACGGACAAGGCGGTAGCAATCCCATCTTACAAATAGTCCTCCAAGGTCGAGATTCGATCGCCTTATCGCTATTTTTCCTGACTGCGGCAGTGGCGGCACCACTATTTGAAGAATTCTTATTTCGGGGCTTTCTGCTACCTTCCTTGACTCGCTACCTGCCGACTTGGGGTGCCATCTGTTTGAGCGGCTTGTTGTTTGGGGTCGCCCATCTGAGCTTATCCGAAATTCTGCCATTAACATCGCTGGGCATTATCTTAGGCATCGTCTACGTTCGCACCCGCAATTTACTAGCACCGATGTTGCTGCACAGTCTTTGGAACAGTAGCACTTTAGTTAGTCTATATATTCTCGGCAGTGGCAATTAGAGGTAACTACAGCAACTATCGAGCTGGAGGCGCGAGAGTTAATTATCCAACGCTCTCCAGCCGTAATCGCTGACATTCGGCAGTGATGCCATCTTAACTTCTTCCGGTCGATCGATCGCCAGAATAACTCGAACTACTCAACTGCATTGCTGACTGCGCCCAAGGTTTCAAGGGAGGCAATTTGCGCCTCTGTCAGACCGCGCACGCCTGTAATATTCGCCCCAGCACAGAGGAAATTATCGAAAGTAGCAATACATTCTCCCGTGGCGATCTCCCACTGTTTGATGGTGTTATCACCACTGCCAGAAAACAGCCACTTGCCACTGATGGCGATCGATCTTACCCAATCTTGATGACCGCTGAAGGTCTGGAGACAGCGTCCGGTGGCGATCTCCCACTGTTTGACTGTGTCGTCACCACTGCCAGAATACAGCCACTCGCCACTGACAGCGATCGAACTTATCAGAGATTGATGACCGCTGAAGGTGTAAACACATTCCCCCGTATCGATATCCCATTGTTTGACAGTGTAGTCATTACTGCCAGAATACAGCCACTTCTCACTGACGGCGAGCGATATTACCGAATATTGATGACTACTGAAGGTTTGGAGACATTGACCCGTGCCAATGTCCCACTGTTTGACAGTGTCGTCATAGCTGCCAGAATACAGCCACTTCCCACTGACGGCGAGCGATGTTACCCACTCTTGATGACCGCTGAAGGTCTGGAGACAGCTTCCGGTGGCGAGATCCCACTGTTTAACGGTCTTATCAACACTGCTAGAATACAGCCATTCGCCACTGACGGCGATTGAACTTACCTCGGCTTGATGACCGATGAAGGTCTGGATGCATTGACCCGTGCCAATGTCCCACTGTTTGACAGTGTAGTCATTACTGCCAGAATACAGCCACTCGCCACTGACGGCGATCGATCTTACCCAAGCTTGATGACCGCTGAAGGTCTGGAGACATTGACCCGTGCCAATGTCCCACTGTTTGACAGTGTTGTCATTACTACCAGAATACAGCCACTCGCCACTGACGGCGATCGAGCTTACCGCAGCTTGATGACCGCTGAAGGTCTGGAGACAGCTTCCGGTGCCGATGTCCCACTGTTTGACGGTTTCATCACCACTGCCAGAAAATAGCCACTCGCCACTGATGGCAATCGATCTTACCCAAGCTTGATGACCGATGAAGGTCTGGAGACAGCATCCAGTACCGATGTCCCACTGTTTGATGGTTTTATCACCACTGCCAGAAAATAGCCATTGGTCACTGACGGCGATCGAACTTACCGAATCTTGATGACCGATGAAGGTCTGGAGACAGCATCCAGTGCCGATGTCCCACTGTTTGACGGTTTCATCACCACTGCTAGAAAATAGCCACTCGCCACTGATGGCAATCGATCTTATCCAAGCTTGATGACCGCTGAAGGTCTGGAGACAGCGTCCAGTGTCGATCTCCCACTGTTTAATACCATTAATACTGCCAGAAAATAGCCATTGGCCACTGACGGCGAGCGAACTTACCGCAGCTTGATGACCGCTGAAGGTCTGGAGACAGCCTCCAGTGGTGATCTCCCACTGTTTGATGGTGTTGTCCTCACTGCCAGAAAACAGCCACTGGCCACTGACGGCGAGCGAATTTACCAACGATTGATGACTGTGACAGATAAATAATTCCTGACCGCCAATCGTCCAAATCCGCACAGTACCATCATCATGACCAGTAAAAAAGTAGCGACCATCGGGACTAGTGGCAATGGTAGTACAAGTACTAAATGTTTTAGTCGTCGCAGCATTGGTGAGGTTTGCCCCTGCTAAATTTACCTCCCGTAATCCCGCTCCCACCAGATCGATATCTGGCAACACCGCCTGACTCAGATCTCGATACTCCAATCCATAAGGATTTAACTTCACCAACGCACTCCCCGCATTACTCCCCAGCCACTTCGCTTGCTCCAGGGTTTTAGCTTGCGTCCACTGCATCAACTCCAACAGCGGATTCATCTGCCGATAACTCACCTGTAGATCCAGCATCGGCAATAGTAAATTCATCACCGCCGGAATCAACGGACTCGCACCAAAAGTTGCTACTAAATTAGCAATTTCCACTCGCTTAAATCTGGCAATATCGCGCTTATTGCCGTGAGTTTCCCGACAATGCTGCCAATAATCTGCCCACTGATAACCCCGCTCGGCAATGGGTAAACTTTGCTCTGACGGCTCCCGTACTAAATCTAAAAAATCTGGATGTAATAATCCCAACTCTGCCGCAAACTTAAATGCCACAAAAAACTCCAGCAGCGACTTATGTGCCGGACGATAATTGCCATCGTGGTCGCGAATCAAGATCGTCTGACACATCATGTCATAATGCCAATGATCCAGAGCCTTATCCTCGATCGCATCGCCAAATACCTCCCGCAACCTGTCGGGGAACTGACTGTAATGCAGCGTCAATTTATTTTGCGATAGCATCGCCCACGACACCTCACACAAAAAGAACACCTTATCCGCCATCGAAGTAAAAGTCCGCTTGGTTTCGATATCCTGCGCCAGCTTTTGTTTGAGTGCATACAAATACACCCGCGCCAGATCGATCTTCTGCCCCGCACTAATTTCTGGCAACGCTGCCAACACCAAATCCACCATCATCGGGCGTTTTACCAGATCGTAGAGTTCGGGATTGGAGAGGACTAGATCGATCGATTCTATCGTCGCCCCGCGATTGGTGAATACTTGCTTAATTTGGTCGATCGATAATGGATGTAAATTCAAGATTTCAAACTTCGGAGCCATCGCCACCTTTTCCTGTGTCGAAGCCAATTTTTTCCCAGCCAAGGTGTCCGCCGTTACTGCCGTCGTCGGGAAATGTTCGGTGCGACAAGTTAAGATCGCCTTAGAATTTGGCACGATTACTTCAGCTAATGCCCAGAAATTGTCGATCGCATCTTGACTGTTAATCTTATTCGCCATCTCATCAAAACCATCGAACAGGATTAATAATTTACCCATCCGATTCAACCGATCGAAGACATCTGCATTCAGCCGAATATTATGATTGACAAAAAAGAACCCCGCAATCACCGTATCTACATTCAACGCCTTGGCATAGTCTCGCAGCGTAATTAATAGCGGCAAACGCGGACGTTTCACCCGTTTGGTTTTCGCCTGTAAATAAGCCTGAATTCCCACCCAGGCATAGTGCAGCGCAAACCAAGTCTTCCCCGTGCCAAATTCCCCCAGCACGGAAATATGATTTTTCTGCGCCGACTCCAACCACTCATCCATATAATCATCGATCCGCTCCGCACCCTCAGCTTTATCATTCGGCGGTAAATACTTACCCTGCGAATCTTTTTCCGGCTTACTACAATTCAACTGAAGATACTCACGCTCGATGCCCAACCGTTGGATCTCTGCCTCCAACCACTGAATATATGGCGAAAAATCTACATCTCGATCGATTAATTCATCGAAAGTCAAACAGACAATGCGTTCGCGAAGCGTCGGCTCTGCCGAATTGTTACCCTTTTCCTCCTCCGCTGCCAAATAAGCCGCAACCGATCGACTCACGCGATAATCGGTAACTACACAGCCCTCATCCAAATTCCGCTCTTTAACTACCGCCTCTACCCGCGCGAGATCCTGCATCCCCGCCTCGCCATTAATGCCGTGGATTAAGACTCGATCGAATCTACTCCTGACAGGTATCCGAATAATCCACTCAAAATACTCCTCCGTCTCCACCCGATAATCTGGCTCGATCTCATACCGCAACGCCTTAAACCAAGCCCGTAACTCTCGATCGAGTTCAGCTAATGAATTTGGCGGTACCTCAGCTACAACCTGTGGCTTTTCGCCAGATAATACCGTTGCCGCAACTCGCTGCCATTTTTCAATGCCCACCGCCTTGCAAATTGCCACAAAATTATCATGCTTAATTGGCTGCTGGGCATAGAAGCGATTCAACGTCGCTCTAGATATCTCCGCAGCTTCTAGAAACCGTTTATCGTTCCGATGCCAGCCTTGCTTTTCTCTGCCCTCATCAATGAGCTGAAGTCCTTTATCCGAAGCAATCAGAGATTTAGCCATAGCAGATCGAGATGAGAAGTTCGATTGTGTCTCAATTATGCCTCAATTTTGATTCAAACAAAACTAAGACAAACAGATCGCGTGTGTTTTGCCAAACTAGAATTATGCAAGACTATAAAACAATACATAACTATACTGCACTGTCCGATCCCAAATCGACAGTCAAGCAAGAAGTATCGGAGATCGATAGTTTCTTTGACATAACTGATGAAGAGATTTCCACTCTTGCCAAAGAAGCGACTAAAGCAGCAGTCAAAGATTTACACGATCGCGGCATTTCCACATACGGAATGAGAGATGGCATTATGTATGAAACAAAGCCTAATGGTGAAAAAGTATCCGTTTCTGATGCAGCTAGCCAAAGCTAAGATACATGGCTACGCTATCAAATTCGCCTTTGTTAATTGCGATCGTCGGTGTTAATGGTGCTGGAAAATCCACGATTACCGCTCGTCTGCGTCAAGAACCTGGATTTCCGGCAAACTATGTCAATCCTGATGAAATTGCCCTCACACTAACCGATATCGCCGACCCGATCGACAGATCTTATACTGCGGCTAGAAAAGCTGATGAACAACGAAATATCTGGCTGACGGATCGGCAGTCGATGGCTTTTGAAACAGTCATGAGTCATCCCAGCAAAATAGAATTTATGCAGTCTGCCAAGGATGCTGGCTATCGCATCATGCTAATTTTTGTGGGATTATCCAGCCCCGAACTTTCGCTCCAACGGGTCGGACAAAGAGTGCAGTCGGGCGGACATAATGTACCCACAGACAAAATTATGGCTAGGTACTATCGGGTGATGGCTTTGCTACCGAATGCGCTCCAAGTTGCCGATCGTGCCCTAATTTATGATAATTCAGACGATTGTGCTGAAGCTAGATTAGTACTTTCCTTCAATGATGGTCGAGTTGGATATCGATCCAGCGATCTGCCTGAGTGGTTGAGTTTTTTAATCTAACATCGCTACTAGATCTAAACTGTCTCATTAATGTCTTAGTCCCAGCGATCGACATCGCATTCAATGCTAAACTTGCACTCCCATATAAGTTTCAACGTGATACAACTAGATCGTGAACCACTTGAAGCAAAAGGAGAATACGATGAAATTAACGAGCAAAAATTCTGGATCGATACCTACGGTAAGCTACGCGAATGAACCAAAACCCGAACCATCGATTGTGCAATGGACTCAATTATTGTTGGCGATCGCTGCTTTTATTACTGCAACTAGCCAATTAATTAGTGCAATTCATCACTAATTCGATCGCACCATTAGTGCGACAAAACCGACTTCTTTCGAGAAGTCGGTTTTGGATTTTAGCTAGGAATTAACTCATCTAAGATCCGAAAACAAATGTGATTGATGGCGAGATCGCCCATCGAGAGATGCTCCGGTTTGTCGATCGCTTTCATTTTTTCAAACGAAATTCCTTTGCCGATTTCGGTGTGATACCAGGCTAAACCCATGAAAAAACGCTGGGGATAGGGGCCGCGTTCGATCGTGTCGTCCATGTTGGATTCCATCGGCAGCCAGCCGATCCCAGGGATATAGAACTCCAGCCAGACATGGTTGAAATCTGGCTGTAGCGGCACCTGGCGACGATCGGGATAGGCGGGACATTTATACCGTCCGATCGTCCGACAGGCAATGCCATTGAGGCGCGCTAGGCCGAGGATAACGCCGACATATTCGCCACAGGAACCAACTCCCCGCGCTAGAGCGATATCGGGAGTGTCGATCTTGGGTTGGATGCCATAGGATAGTCGATCGTAAACATAGTTGCGGATTTTGAGCATCTTGCGGAGCACATTTGTCTCCGTACCGACGGCTTCCTTGGCCGCCTGTATCATCGTATCGGTGTCCATGGCTAGATCGTCATCGTCCTGCAAATAGAGCTGTGCTAGCTCGTCAGGGAGGGCGATCCGATCGTCGATATCGTCGGGAGACAGGGAATATTTCAGACCGTACATTTCGATAACTGCTTTCCATCCCAGCAACCCACCCTGGTTGGGAGCGAGTTTATCGAATTTAAAGACTGCGACTTTTTGGCCGTCTTGTTCTTCGATCGTACATTCACACCCGATCGCTTCGACATGGCGCACGCGTTGGCGCAGGGTATTCGAGGGTAAGGCAATTCGCCACTCAACTTGGTTGAGAGCGACGGCTTCGAGGGGTAATAGTTCTTCGACGTAGGATAGTTCGATGAGAAAGCCATTGGAGCGGGTGTAGTGTGCCTTCGGATCGTGATGGAAATATAACGGATGGATGAAGGTGCGATCGCGAAATGTCAACTGATACGGCGATTTGGCATTGGGATCGTCACGAATGTATGGTTCTTCATCGGCATACACCACATAACAAATCGGCTCGGCTTCATCGGCTGGATGATAAAAGGCAATGCCTGTCGGCGAGCTGAATGGGGTGAGCGCGCTAAATTTAATATCGCCAGTAGTTCGATCTAAGCAATAAACTGTTTGCTCGGCGCGATCGCACACCCACAGCGCATTATCGTGTACTGTCAACGTTTCGCAACCAACACCGGGTTGAGGGATGCGTCCGGTAGATTCTCCTGTCGTGCGATCGAAAATATGAATGTAACCAGATTTCTGACAACTAACGTAGACCAGCGAGTCGCAGACTGCTACTCCAGTTACTGGATATGGTAACCGTGTAAAAACTGTTGGAGTTAGGGTGTTGCGGTCGCACCAGATCGCTTCCTGTCCTTTGGCGAACCAAAATGTATCTTCCCAAACGCTAAACCCACACACCCCAATCCATTCGGCCACATGGTGCGGATTGAGAATTATCGTGTTGTTGGTGTGTGGATCGATCCTAACTAGATAGCCCCGGATTGCATCCACTGCCAACAACTGGTCTCCATCCGCAGCCAGTCCGGAGAGGGCATACACGCCGATCGGTCGAATGGTAGAATGCGGTAGTGAAATCTGGGAGAACTCGCCTTCAGGATTAGGCATAGAGCGATGGCTTGATAAAGTATCAACTAGTATATCTCTCCAGCTAGATCCAGATGCAGATCGCGGCTAGCGATCTGTAGAGACGATCGCTTTTGTCACTCGCGATACATTTAGCGGCCTGTCCTATGACTAGGATTGAGGTAGCGGATTTTTGTTCGCGCTGTGGCTGCGACTCTGGCCGTTCGCCGACCCGATTTTCAACTAGCCTCGCCAGCCCTTATCGTCAACACCGCCAAGGATATAGCCGAATCATGAAAGTTATTTATGACCCTGACAAAGATATTTTGCAAATTACCTTTGTCGATACGACCGTTGAGGAAACGACTCAAATCGCACCCGGATTGGTCGTTGATTACGACGTAGATGGTCACACGATCGGATTGGAAATAACCAAAGCATCAACTAAGGTCGATAATCCTTATGCGATGTGCTACGTTGTGGGCAAAGCCAATTTTGATAAACCCAGACCCAATGAAAAGAATTAGGGCAGTCAAAACTAGTACAATTCGAGCTTCGATCGAGATTGCTGGCGGGGGAAGATAAAAATATTAGTTTTTTAAACAAAATTTAGCAGTGAAACCATGAAGCTGGTACTCAATCATTCGTCCAGCACTCTGCGCCGACGAGATCGATAATCCGACCTCTTAATAAATAGTCGTGCTCGTTCAGTAAGTGCTCGACTTCTGGCCATTGACGATCGCCAAAAAACTTCTTGAGTTCGTAGATACGTTGCTGGCGATCGATCGATCCGCGTGCGACTAACGCCCGAACTTCATCTTGAAAATCACTAATGCAATATCGCTCTAAAACAGCCATGGTCTTTTCCTCTTAATAAAATTTGATAAAAATAGTTGGAGCAGAAGCGATAAGTTTTGCTGAATAGTATTATTTGCTACAGTTATCCGTGCTGGCATCTGCCGATCGGTATACCTTTATTAAACCTCAAATTTAAAGATCTGGCTTTCGATACATATTATTTTTAAAGGATTTTGCGATGCCGAACGCGCAATTGCTACAATTGTCGCGAACTACCGCTTGTCAATGTCTGGCTACTTACGACTGAGTTAGCGCATCGCTGTAACGATTTTTACCCACCCATCGAATTCCGTTCGCAATTAAAATTAAACATGACTAATGCAGTAAGAATCTTGATGTGCGCACCCCATCATTACGAGGTCGATTATGTAATCAATCCGTGGATGGAAGGAAATATACATCGCTCGTCGCGGGAGCAAGCCGAGACGCAATGGAATCAACTTTACCAAGTCTTGAAAGACCATGCGACGATCGATTTAGTAGAGCCACAACCGGGATGGCCAGATATGGTATTTACGGCCAATGCTGGTTTAATCTTAGGCAAAACCGTCGTCCTCAGTCGCTTTGTTCACCCCGAACGTCAGGGCGAGGAGCCGTATTTTCAGCAGTGGTTTGAAAGCCAAGGCTATAAAGTCCATACTTTACCGAAAAGTTTGCCGTTTGAAGGGGCGGGAGATGCCCTGCTAGATCGCGGTGGACAGTGGTTGTGGGCTGGTTATGGCTTCCGCTCGGAACTCGATGCCCATGCCTATTTAGCACAGTGGTTGGATGTAGAAGTATTGTCGCTGCGACTGGTCGATCGACGGTTTTATCATCTGGACACCTGTTTTTGCCCCCTCAGCGATGGATATCTTTTATATTACCCACCCGCCTTTGATACTTATTCTAACCGACTGATCGAGTTACGCGTACCTGCCGAGAAACGGATCGCGATCGACGAAGCGGATGCTGTTAATTTTGCCTGTAATTCGGTGAATATCGATCGCAAGATCGTCGTCAACAAAGCTAGCGATAGCCTGAAGCAAATCTTGCACGATCGCGGCTTTAGCGTCATCGAAACTCCTTTAACCGAATTTCTTAAAGCGGGTGGTGCGGCCAAGTGTTTGACGCTGCGGACGACCGAAACGTATCGCGAATCGCCCCAAGTTTCCACTATTTCCAGCCGGATCGTCCAACTCGAAGGTCATTTACTCGATTCTGGTCTGGTAAATCGCGTCCTCGATACGATCGTCGCAGGCGGTGGTAGTTTCCAAGTGATTAACTTCAGTCTCGGCGCGCAACGCTTGGATACTTCTACTGCCGAAGTTAAAGTTTCAGCTCCCGATGCGGCGGTGATGGCCGATATCATGGGGCAATTGATCGATCTTGGTGCGGTGAGTGCCTCCGAGGACACCACCGATGCCAATCTCGCTCCAGTTACCCAGCCTGGAGTCGCAGCCGACGACTTCTATGCCACCACCATCTATCCGACCGAAGTTTCGATCGCGGGTGAATGGATTAAGGTACAAGGACAGCGGATGGATGGCGCGATCGCGGTAACTCAGACCCTCACGGGGATTGTCGCCCGCTGTAAGCTGCTACGGGAGTTACAAGTCGGTGAATCTGTCGTCGTCGGGAGCGAAGGCATTCGCACCAAGCGCAACGCTACGACGATCAAAAAGAACGCCACCGAAGAATTTAGCTTCATGGGTGCGGGCGTATCTAGCGAGCGGCGAGTCGAACTCGTCGTCGAACAAATTGCTTGGGATCTGCGCCAAATCCGCGATCGCGGTGGCAAAGTAGCCGTCGTCGCAGGGCCAGTCGTCATTCATACAGGCGGCAGCGAACACCTTAACCAACTGATACGCGAAGGCTACGTCCACGCCCTACTGGGCGGTAATGCGATCGCGGTTCACGATATCGAGCAGTCCTTGATGGGTACCTCCTTGGGTGTCGATATGCAGCGCGGGATCTCCGTTCATGGCGGTCACCGCCACCACCTCAAAGCGATCAATACGATTCGTCGCTGCGGCAGTATTGCCAAGGCGGTAGAGCAAGGCGTACTACGCAGCGGCGTGATGTACGAATGCGTCAAAAATAACGTCCCGTTCTCGCTCGCCGGATCGATTCGCGATGATGGCCCTCTGCCAGATACCCAGATGGATTTGGTTGCAGCTCAGGCAGACTACGCTCGCTTAATTGAAGGTGCCGATCTGATTTTGATGCTATCGAGTATGCTCCACTCGATCGGGGTAGGTAATATGACCCCCGCAGGCGTGAAAATGGTCTGTATCGATATCAATCCCGCCGTGGTGACCAAGTTAAGCGATCGCGGCTCGATCGAGTCAATTGGCGTCGTCACCGATGTCGGGCTATTTTTGAGCCTATTGGTGCAACAGCTTAATAAGCTGACTGGGCAGTACGATCGACACTAGGGGATAGTGGATAGTGGATAGTGGATAGTGGGTAGAAAGGATCGGGCAGAAGGCTTGAGGTATTGTGAAACTGCGTTCCATTACCCATTACCCATTACCCATTACCCATCCACTCCCCGCTCTCCCCAACAATGTCAAATTCAATACAAACATTCCTGCCGATTGTTTGATAAATTCAGATCGGTCTACTTCATGTGTCTCGATCCCGACGGACAATCGCAGCCGATTTAAGTCTACTTAGACCCGATTTAGATTGAGATTTTGGTTCCCTCCGGTGATATGATGGAAGACTTGAAGTCTTTGTTATGCTTAAAGTAACGCCTTTTCTAGACCAGAAATCTATGTTAATTTCGACCCATTATCCAGTAATGGTGATTGGTGGAGCAGAAGACAAAGTCAATGGGTGCGGCATCTTAACCGCTTTCTTTAAAAGTGCTGGCGGCAAGATGGCGACAATCGGCATCATCCCCTGCGCCTCACAAGAACCCAGCGTTGTTGGCGATCGCTACTACCAGATATTTAAGGGGATGGGTGCCCAGCAAGTGCAAATACTCGACATTCGTCAGCCCCAAGAGTGCGACCAACAGCGTTGGCTAGACATCTTAGCTAATTGTACTGGCGTATTTGTCACTGGTGGCGATCAGTTGCGCCTGCGCGATCTGATTGGTGGAAGTAGGTTTATGGCCTCCATCAAAGAGCGGATCGTACTGGGAGAACTCGTCCTCGCCGGAACTAGTGCTGGCGCAGCAATCGTTGGCGAGCGGATGATTGCTGGCGGCAGCAGTGGCGAATCTCCCAATCAATCATTAGTCGATCTCACCAATGGCTTAGGCATTTTCCCAGAATTGCTGGTCGATCAACATTTTCACAATCGCAATCGGATGGCACGATTGATCAGTGCGATCGCCGCTCATCCCGATAAATTAGGCATTGGCATCGATGAAGATACCTGTGCGGCATTTGAGAATGATAATACCTTTGAAGTTCTCGGCAAAGGCACGATTACGATCGTCGATCCGGGTAAATTAACCCATACTAACTATCGCGTATCCAGTCAAAGTTCGCCCCTGAGCCTGCACAATCTAACAGTTCATGTCTTGAGTCCAGGCGATCGCTACGACTATCAAAACCGAATAGTAGTATCATCATAGCGGCTGTTGAAAAAGTGTCGATCGATACTCAATTTAGCGATCGCTGGCACATTTTAGTAAATTTAAATACTCGATCGATCCGATCTCGATCGTTGTGTATCCAGCAATACGGAATTAGAGCCTCAACTTGAAATTAAGTAAGAGTGGTATATTAATTCGATCGACAAAGATATGAGTCTGGAATTCAGATTCATCTACCGAGCATTTCAAATTTTATTTAAAACCACAAGATTGCACTCAAATTAGGGTGTAATAAATTAAAGATATCGATCTAAATATGAAAATTCTCCAAACTCAAACGCTTCGAGGCCCGAACTACTGGAGCATTCGTCGCTCAAAGCTGATTCTCGTGCGGCTGGATTTGGAGGAACTAGCCGATCGGCCATCCGATACGATCGAGGGCTTTCACGATCGCCTAGTCGCAGTTTTACCCAGTTTAGACGAGCATCATTGTTCCCCAGGTTGCAAGGGCGGCTTCTTAAGTCGGGTGCGTGAAGGGACGATGATGGGGCATATCCTCGAACATGTGGCTTTAGAACTGCAAACCTTAGCCGGAATGCCCGTCGGCTTCGGACGCACGCGTGAGACGGCCACTCCTGGCGTCTATCAAGTGGTCATCGAGTACCAGATCGAAACCGCCGGACGATATGCCGCCAGAGCTGCGCTGCGGTTGTGTCAGAGCATTATCGAGATGGGCACATACCCCCAAGCCGAACTCGATCGCGATTTGGAAGACCTAATTAAAATGCGTAACGATGCGGCTCAGGGTGCTAGTACTGAAGCCTTGGTCAAAGAAGCCGAAACGATGGGGATTCCCTGGATGCACCTTGAGACGTGCGATCTGTTCCAGTTGGGCTATGGCAAACATCAAAAACGCGTGCAAGCGGCACTGACATCTCACAGCAATATTTTAGGCGTCGAAATAGCCTGCGATAAAGAAAAAACCAAAAAAATCTTAGCGGCGATGGGCGTTCCCGTCCCGGTAGGCATGACGATTTACTCCTTTAACGAATTAGCCGCCGCGATCGATCGCTTGGGTGGCTATCCAATCGTCATTAAGCCCCTCAATGGCAATCACGGTCGCGGCATCACGATCGATATTCGGGACTGGGAGCACGCCGAAATCGGCTACGATCGCGCGCGGGAAGTCTCTAGTGGCGTCATTGTCGAACACTTTTATCAAGGACGCGACCATCGAATTTTGGTCGTCAATCATAAGGTCGTCGCAGTTGCCGAGCGAGTACCCGCCCATGTGATCGGCGATGGCAAACTGACGATCCGCGAATTAGTCGATCGCGAAAACCAAGATGTCCGGCGCGGTACGGGGCATGACAACATGCTGACCACGATCGAACTTGATGACTCCACCGACGAAATGCTCCGCCTGCAAGGCGTCACCCTGACAACCGTACTCCCTCCAGAGCGCGTCTGCTACCTGCGGGCGACTGCCAATCTGAGTACGGGCGGCATCGCGATCGATCGTACCGATGAGATCCACCCCGAAACCGTGTGGATGGCCGAGCGCGTCTCCCACATTATCGGTCTAGATATCGCTGGCATCGATGTAATTACCACAGATATTACCAAAACGCTGCGCGAAGCCGACGGCACGATCGTCGAAGTCAATGCCGCACCTGGACTGCGGATGCACATCTCCCCCAGTCAAGGCGTCGGTCGCAATGTCGCCGCACCGATCCTCCAGATGTTATTTCCGCCCAATACCCCCACGCGGATTCCGATCGTCTCAATTACCGGAACTAATGGTAAAACCACCACCACGCGGCTGATCGCTCACATCTTCAGTCAGATGTACGACTCGGTAGGTTATACCACCACCGACGGGATTTATATCGGAGGGCGACTAGTCGAAAAAGGCGATACTACCGGGCCACAAAGTGCCCAAGTCATTCTCCAAGATCCGACGGTAGATATTGCCATCCTCGAAACCGCACGCGGCGGGATTTTACGATCGGGTTTAGCTTTCCAACATTGCGACGTCGGCGTCGTGTTAAATGTCGCTGCCGATCATTTAGGATTGGGCGATATCGAGACGATCGATCAATTAGCCCGTGTCAAAGCAGTCGTTGCCGAAGCCGTGCGTGCCGATGGTTATGCCATCCTCAACGCCGACGACGAGCGCGTGGCCGATATGGCCGACCAGGTGCGCGGGAAGGTCGCTTACTTCTCGATGGATGCCGATAACCCATTAGTGCGATCGCACGTCCAACGCGGCGGAATTGCCGCAGTATACACCCAAGACTACATCACCATCTTGCAGCATGATTGGGTACACCGGATCGAGAATGTCGATCGAGTACCGTTGACATTGGGCGGACGAGTACCCTTTATGATTGCCAATGCCCTAGCCGCCAGTCTGGCAGCCTTCGTCCAAGGCGTCAGTGTCGAGCACATTCGCGCCGCCCTGCGTAGCTTCCGCGCCTCCGCCCAGCAGACACCAGGACGGATGAATTTATTCGACCTCGGCAGCTATCACGTCTTAGTAGACTACGCCCATAACCCCGCCGGATACGAAGCTGTTGGTAGCTTTGTCAAAAACTGGACTGGCCCAGCGATTGGCGTAGTTGGGGGGCCAGGAGATCGTCGCGATGAAGATCTGATCGAACTAGGCAAACTTTCAGCCACATTCTTCGATCGAATTATCATCAAAGAAGACGATGATACCAGAGGTCGCGCTTGGGGCGAAGTTGCCGAACTCATCGTTCAAGGCATCGAGCAAGTTACTCTGGCTGCCAAACCGATCGTCCAAGGCTTCGAGCAAGTCATTTCCACCGCCGAATTACCAGCCACCCACTCAATTATGCTCAATGAGGCCGAAGCCATTGCCTGGGCATTAGATAACGCCCCCGAAAATGCTTTGGTGACCATTTTCCCCGATAACGTCACTCGCGCGATCGAGCTGATTATGGCTCGCAATCCGATTATTGACAATCCAGAAGCAATGTTTGCGACAGAAGTCAAGCAAGATAACGTGCCAGTCTTCGACACCATGAGTGCTGGCAGTAACGGCAGACACAGCAGCATCTAACTCAGACATTCGACCCAAAAGGCGATCGGGCTAAATGTATTTAGTTCGATCGTCTTTTATTATGCAATTCGAGCGATAAATTCGATCGATAAATTGGAAATTAAAGGAGATGTTTTGTGAGTAATGTTTCGATGAGAAATATATTGTGGACACTTGGCAGGAAAAAATATAAGACTTATGATGATTTTATTGTTGCTGTCACAGATTATAATAATTATATCTGTCGAGAACCAGGATTGACAAATAGCTGGAATCCAGACGAAGAAATATCGCAACAGTCAATTTTGGTGGTATATGAAGCAGGGTGGAAAGATGAAGATGCCACCATTTCACTGGAGATTGGAGAAGACGATCGAGCACTGACGATGGGTAGATTCTTATTCTCTCTCAATAACACAACTTATGATTTCTTTAAAGATGCCGATTGCTGTTTCTTTGAAGGACTAGAGCTAGTTAATGGTAATAAGTACGAACTATGGACAGGGAGTTAGTATCGTAGGTTGATATTACATAATTATCCAACTCCATTTTCTTTCTCTAATATTCGATCGACCTTATTTTCAATCGACGTTAATTTCCTCAAAACTGTCGGACGATCTTCGTCGATCGATACCATCATATTAACTAATCCTTCTTCAACTCTAGCTAGTCGCAACATTGCCTGTCTGATTTCATTCATTTGTTCTTCATGTCGCAGTCTGGTGGTTTCTTGCTGCTCTAACATCGCTTGGATAGTCCGAGCATTGGAGGCTACTAATTGTTGTAATTCTTGGTCAGTCATTTTTATTCAGTAACTATAATATCCGGCTCTTCATTACTTAGTATGCTGATTTCCGCCCAGATTGATAGCTAACAAGGGATTGAGCCTAAAATCTATTATTGTTAGATTTTTCAGCCATTTTTGGCTTAGCAGTAAGGATTTCGGGTCAAAAAGCTGAGATTAGCATACCAGGTGATGAAGAGCCTAATATCCTTATTATTTTAAAACATCTAGCTCAAAAATTATCATTAGCAACGACGCACGTAGATAAGTGTCACTATCGATCGAACACCGCTACTCGATCTACTCGCATCGCGCATGACAGGTCGCCAAAAGCGATCGATTGGTGACTTGTTTTAAACTGGCTAACTTTGGCGTCAACCCAATTCGATTAGCTCCTACAGGCATTTCTGCCCTCCGCCACGCGCATATCCAGCAATTCGATCGTCGATCGGGGTTTGGGTTTTTGAGGAAAGAGGATAGAATTGGTAGACTTGTGATTTTTTTTAAGATTCATTTATGACTGTGAGTGCTATTGCTGAAACTGGTGCGTCGTTTGACGATCGAACTACTTTTGATGCCATTATTATCGGTTCGGGCATTGGCGGATTGGTAACAGCGACTCAGTTAGCTGCGAAAGGTGCGAAAGTACTGGTGCTGGAAAGATACCTAATCCCTGGCGGCAGTGCGGGTTATTTCGATCGTCAGGGGTATCGATTCGATGTTGGTGCTTCGATGATTTTTGGATTTGGGAAGCAAGGGACTACTAATTTATTGACACGCGCACTCGCAGCCGTGGGCGAAAGTATCGAAACGGTAGCGGATGCCGTACAGGTACAATATCATTTACCTAATAATTTAGATATTAAAGTTCATCGAGACTACGAACAGTTTTTACAAGAATTAGCAACCAAATTTCCACAGTCGGCTAGTGGCATCCGCAAATTTTATGATGAGTGTTGGAAAGTATTTAATTGCCTGAATGCGATGGACTTGTTATCGCTGGAGGAGTTGGGATATCTGACGCGGGTCTTTTTCCAACATCCAGCATCCTGTCTGGGTTTAGTTAAATATTTACCATCGAATGTCGGCGATATCGCTCGGAAATATATTCAAGATCCCGAAGTCCTGAAATTTATCGATATCGAGTGTTATATTTGGTCGGTAGTACCTGCCGATATGACACCGACGATCAATGCTGGAATGGTGTTTTCCGATCGACATTATGGCGGTATTAATTATCCTAAAGGTGGTGTCGGTCAAATCGCCCAAAAGTTAGTTTCGGGACTAGAAAAAGCTGGCGGACAAATCCATTACCAATCGCGAGTGACTAAAATTGTCACCGAAGGGGGTCGTGCTGTTGGTGTCGAATTAGCAAATGGCAAAACTCTACGTGCCAAGAAAATCGTGTCTAATGCCACGCGCTGGGATACTTTCGAGCAACTATTACCGCCAGCAGAGATGCCCAGCAAGGAGCGCAAATGGCAAGAACGCTATCAAAAATCGCCAGCTTTTTTAAGCCTGCATTTGGGGGTAGATGCGCGGGTATTGCCCGAAGGCACCGAGTGTCACCACGTTTTGTTAGAAGAGTGGACGCAGATGGAGCAGCCAGAAGGGACGATTTTTGTGTCGATTCCGACTTTACTCGATCCGAGTTTGGCACCAGAGGGACATCACATCATTCATGCTTTTACACCTAGTTGGATGAGCGATTGGCAAGGTTTAAGTCCGACTGAGTATCAAGCTAAAAAAGAAGAACGCGCTGGCGTATTACTCGATCGATTGGAGCGAATTTTCCCTGGTTTAAACGCTGGTTTGGATTTTATGGAAATCGGAACTCCCCGCACTCACCGCCGCTTTCTGGGTCGTGCTGATGGCAGTTACGGGCCAATTCCGCGCCGCAAGTTACCAGGATTGTTGAACATGCCATTCAATCGCACGGCAGTACCGGGACTGTATTGTGTGGGCGATAGTACTTTTCCAGGGCAAGGATTAAATGCTGTTGCATTTTCGGGTTTTGCTTGCGCGCATCGGATCGCCGCAGATTTGGGGATGTAATATAGTATTAGTTCGCGCAACGTATTACAAAGCTGGGGCAATGTCTTGACCGAAACGCACGCTGAGGTTGCTTCCGGAATTGCCCCATTTTTAGCTGTATCAGTTTGCATGTTTCGAGAGTGTTATAAAATGCTGATTTTCTTCGCATAGTTTATACCTAAAATCGCATGGCTCTTGATTACAATATGGATATCGGGGCAACTCGCCATCGATCGATCGTCACCTTATCGACTTGCCAAAACCCCATGAAAGCTCCGTTCGCGCTCCTTGCACTCCTCTTGTCCGCTCTCTCGATGCCGATCGTCGCTATGGCCTCACCCAGCTTGCCCGTAAATACTACAAAGCCTGCTGAAGCTCACAATTACAAGGGTACTACTAAATATCAACAAGGAGACCCGCGCGGGGCAATCCAAGAGTTCGATCGAGCGATCTCGATCGATCCGAAATATGCGGAAGCTTACATCAATCGTGCCCTTGCCAAAATGGGATTGGGCGATAAACGGGGGGCAATTTCCGACTACAGTCGCGCGATCGATCTCGATCCCCAAGATGCCCTCAATTACTACAATCGGGGCGTAGCCAAATTTGATGCCGGAGATAAGCAGGGCGCGCTGTCTGACTTCGATCGCGCGGTTGCCCTCAATCCTCAAGATGCCGAAACTTACTGCAATCGGGGTGCCGTAAAATTGTCGCTAGGAAACAAGAAAGGTGGGATCGCCGATTTGAATATAGGTGCTAAATTATTTCGCCAGCAGGGACAGATGAGCGACTATCAAAAAGCGATCGAGTTGATTCGACAAGCTAAAAAATAGCTGGCAATTGGGAGAAAGTGGAAGCGATCGCTCTCACGATAATTAAGAGCTATGGAGATCTTTTAACTTGTGCGAACAGTCAACAAGATCTGTCAAAAAAAGATCGCTTTTCGATCGGCGAGTGCTAACTTAATAAACAGACACCGATAAATATATTTATTGAGTTAGGAAGGATATAAAGTTTCCCTGGGCGAAGTAGATGTGGTGTCTCCGATCTATTTACCCAACACAGCCAAGAATTGAGCTTATCGTCAATTCGTTCTTGCTTTTCCCACCACTAAAATGCAAGTCCTAAATTAATAGATAGCTGTGTCGATGTTAACCCTTAGTTAATCCCTATTTTCACCTATCTTGTATTTGAAGACAGCCCAGTCACCATTGACTGGGCTAAACTATTTTTGGGGTCAGATCGCGATCGCGACCTCAATCTACGACTTGCAGCTCGGCAAAATCACAATTTTTCGCGGCTAGCTCCGCACTATCTTGGCACTGGAGATAATTTTGCCAAGCAGCCGGAGAAACCCGATAACTACCCAATCGATCGGAGACGATCGCGGCGAAGGGCGAATCGGGAAAAAAACAGCCAAACATCTTGGCACAACTGGCGGGAGTCAGATAACCTAGCTCGAATTCGCGATCGCACCTACCAGGGCGAATCAAGGCAGGATCGAGCTGTTGGCGGTGATTGGTAGTGAGGATAGTAATGCTGCCTTCGACGGCTCCTGCGCCGTCTAGGGTGTTCAGGAGCGCGCTAAAAGATAGTTCTCCTAAGGGTTTGCGCCCAGAAAATACGCTATCGATATCTTCTAGGGCGACGAGCGAAGTAGCGGTGATTTCCGACCAAGCGCGGAGGAGCGCGCTATCGTCCATATCGGTCAGGGAGAGGGAGACAAGTTGCCTGTCGTAGTGACTGGCGATCGCTTGAATTAGGGAGCTTTTACCAGTCCCTGGAGGGCCGTAGAGGAGATATCCGCGCCGCCAGGGAATGCCGCGTTGACGATACAGATCGCGACTTTGGAGAAAGCGATCGAGATCGCTAAAAAGTTCGGTTTCAGTTTGGGCATCGATAGCTAGAGTCTCGATGCGGCGTTTGGTTTGAGTCCGGACGATCGAAATCGTCCCGCCAATTAAGCGCACGATTAGCGGAGCTTCGAGATTGTAATTAGTTTCAATTTTGGTCAACCAGGCGAGCATTTGCGGCTGCCACCAGCGCAATGTAGCGAGTGTCAGAAGCTGGGTATTCTGGAGATCGGTAACTTTAAAGTCGTGACGGCGGATGCCAATGTAGGCACCTTGGTAACCGACACCGATCCATCCCGATCGCGGTTGGAGTCTAGTTTTGAGGGTTGGCGATTCGACTGCGGGGGGGACTAATGGCGTGGCGGTATAGATTAATTCGCTAAAATCATAAACTTTGCCCGTGCGTTCTAGCTCCCAACAAATCGCGCTATAAATCGGATTGGTTTCGGCGATCGTAATTTGACACGCCAATCGCTGAAGTCCGAATTCTAGGACGATTTTGAGCAAATCGCCACCATAACGGATGATTAAGCCGCCCAGAAACAACCAAATCGGATCGAGACTATTAAACATCTAGGAGTTGGGAGTTGGGAGTTGGGAGTTGGGAGCGGGGGGCGGGGAGTTGGAATGAAAAATAGAGCTTGAGATCG
>NZ_PVWO01000380.1 GCF_003003845.1 Chamaesiphon polymorphus CCALA 037
CCTAATAACTATAGCCAAAATACTCTAAAATGAGTGGCGAGATCCACGTATTTTGTAATATCTTTTAGTGTTAGCACCAACTACTCGCAAGAACATGTGGTTTGAGCGATCGATGGCGATTGTTGCCACGATTAGTTTTATTGTATCGATATTCGATCTGACTTATATTCCCTGTCGCGATTTTTACTTTCACAATTTACCGAGCGTCGTGCGCGCATACGATCGGTTTAAAGGCATCCAACCCCATCGCGAAACCGAGCGTTATCTCAATGCTGTCGAACAACTCAAAACCACCGTCCGGCAAACTGGACTAGCTTCTTCGCAAACTAAAAGTTGGCTGGAACAATTGGATACTTTGAGTACGAGCATGATTCAAAATAATCCCTTTCAAGTAGCTGGTAAAACTGGCAATCTAGAAAGAATTAAAGACGATATGCGCGATCGCGTCCAAAATCAATCAGCTAAAGGTGCATTTAATACCTTCTGGAGTCAAGATTATTTAACCAAAGCTGGCTGGGATAAAGAGATCCAATTCTTCGATCGCCAAATTAAACCTTTAATTGTTACCAATTATTATCGACGATTGAACGAATCTGGTAATTATGTCGATGATTTTTGGCAGATCGATATTATATTTATCGGTATTTTTGCAGGCGAACTACTAGGCAGAATTTTCTTCGTCCGCCGTCATAATCGCCAGCTAAGTTGGCAACAGATAGTTATCCGCCGCTGGTACGATCTAATTTTAATATTACCATTCGCTCAATTTTTACGAATAATTCCGGTTATTATTCGGTTGCAGCAAGCAAAATTAATTAAGCTAGATCTAGTTAGGTCAGAACTCAATCGCTTATTTGTTGCCCAGATTGTCAACGAACTCACTGAAGGCGTCATTCTCCAAACACTGCATCAAACTCAAGGTGCCATTAGAGATGGACAGATAACTCGCGTCATCCGTAGCTATCTCAATACCCCTCACGTTGATTTAAATAATATTAACGAAATTGAAGTCTTAATCGAGCTAACTCTAGAAATAATAGTATATCGGGTAATTCCTAAAGTTCAACCAGATTTAGAAGCAATTTTGCGCCACTTATTTCAAAAAGCTTTGTCAGAATCTCCCGCTTATCGCAATCTCCAAATGCTCCCAGGCATCGGCGAATTACCCGCACAAGCGATCGATCGTGTCGTTACAGAAATCTCCGCATCGATCTATACAGCCATGACTAAATTATTAGAAGACCCCGACAGTGCCAAACTCAGTCGTCGTCTTGCCAAAAACTTTACCCAATCGATCGGAACTGAAATGCAACGCGGACAAACAATCGTCAAAATCGAATCTTTACTCTACGATCTCATTGAAGAAATCAAGGTTACTTATAGTAGTAGAGAAACTTAACGATCTACATCAGTCAGCCATCTTACCTCTAAATCTTAGATATACTTCTCCTCCTGGCTGTATTAGTTCAGAGGAGATGTATTGCAGTGCTAGTTCGATATTCGTAAATTCGGGTAGCTCGTCACAGTCATTAGCATACCAACATACTATTTGTTCGCACGAGCTGAATAATTTGATTAATAACTGCCCAATTATTGTCTCTTCCAGACTTTTAGATTCAAAAATCTGGACTTGCGCCTGGTTAAATAGGTCGTGTGCCAGCTCTTTTTCTAGATACCAGCAAGATTGTAACTGTCGATCTGTAAACAACTCTTGTGCCATCTTTTTTAAAAACCAATCTGCTTCATGAATCGCTCGAGAAACACTATCTAAATCTTGAGGTCGATCGCCAACAACAAGCATAAATTGTGTCATAATATTAAATTTTTAAATCTGTAATAAAGCTCAGAGACTCTAACGACAGCGAATCTACTGATATCAGAATATAATAAGCGTATGGTATCGATCGGCTTGGAGTGACATGACTAATCTACAGATTCAAATAGAACCGATGTCGATGACAGTAGATATTTCGGCACTGATGACATTACCGCAGATGAGTGAGGAGCAATTTTATGAATTTTGTCATCGCAATCCCAATCTCCGCATCGAACGTAATGCCAATGGCGAAGTAATCGTTATGCCTCCAGCTTTTTCAGATACCGGAAACCGCAATAATAAAATTAGTTATCAACTGACTCGCTGGGCAGAAGAAAATGAGACTGGAGAGGTATTCGATTCTAGCGCAGGATTTACACTACCGAGTGGCGCAATGAGATCTCCAGACACGGCATGGATTAGACTCGATCGCTGGAATGCGCTTACAGAGGCTCAAAAAGCCTCTTTCGCACCGATTTGTCCCGACTTCGTAGTTGAGCTGCGTTCTGCTAGCGACAGTCTCAAAAGCTTGCAAGCCAAAATGCAAGAATATATCGAAAATGGGGCGAGCTTGGGATTATTAATCGACAGGCAAAACCGCAAAGTTTATTGTTACCGTGCTGATGGTTCGGTTGCCGTATTAATTCAGCCTGAGAGTGTCAGTTGCGATCCAGAATTACCAGGATTTACATTACAAATGGCAAAAATTTGGTAGAGACAATTGGTGAATTGCTCTCACCTCATTTTTGAACAAGTAACACGGGTTTGGGTGCATCAGCTAAATCTCCCGCCTTTTAAGCAGATTATTGTTAAAGTGGGGATTTAAACCCCACCCTAACAACCCAGTTATCAATTATCAACTATCAATTATCAATTAATTTAATTCATCGATTCTAAATAGTCCCGGACGCGGTTGCGACGTTTGGGTTGGCGGAGTTTTTGGAGAGCTTTAGATTCGATTTGGCGGACGCGTTCGCGGGAGAGTTCTAGTACCCGTCCGATATCGGCTAAAGAATGTGCCTGACTGTATCCTAGTCCAAAGCGCAGACAGATAACTTCGCGCTCTCGATCGGTCAAATCTGCCAGTAATTGCACCAGTTCGCCTTGGAGTGACTCGCGCATCATCATTTGCTCGGGCGTTACTTCGTCAGCTTCGAGCAGATCTCCCAATTCCGTATCCCGATCTTTGCCCACCTTGACATCTAATGATACCGATCGAGGTACCCGCATCAAAACTTCTTGCAATTGCACCAGCGTCATATCCAGAGCCTTCGCCACTTCCTCTAATCTGGGCGGGCGTCCGGTTTCGATACTCAGTTCGCGCTGAACTTTTTTGATCTTATTTAATTTTTCGGTAATGTGGACGGGAAGCCGGATATTTCGGCTTTGAGTGGCAATCGCGCGGGTGATTCCTTGGCGAATCCACCAGTAAGCATAAGTGCTAAACCGATACCCTTTGGTCGGATCGAATTTATCTACCGCTCGCTCTAATCCCATCGTGCCTTCTTGGATCAGATCCAAAAGTTCTAAGCCGCGATTTTGGTATTTTTTGGCAACCGAGACAACTAGTCGGAGATTCGCCTCGATCATGTGCTGTTTGGCACGGGTACCAGCCGACTGAAGGGCATCGATTTCGGCAACTGTCATTTCGGCTAGTTCTGCCCATCTTTGCTTGCCAGCCGCCAACCTCGGCTTGAGTTCGGCTAGGGCGATCCCGGCGGTACTCGCCCACCGTTCTAGCGAAGGACGATGTCCCAATTGAGCGGTCAATCGATCGTGTATTTCGATCGCTTCGACGTATTGTAAGATTACGAGGTCATCACTTTTGCCCAACTTGACCTGTTCTGCGGCATTGTTGCGCAATTCCAGCAATTGAACGTAGCGTTGGACGATTTTTGCCTCGGAGATTTCTTCATCTCTAAGCAGCAAGCGCACTTTACCAATTTCTTGGAGATATAAGCGCACCAAATCCTTGCTGTAATAAATATTTTTGGCAGCAGCCGGAACTGCCGTACTATCGAGGTCATCTTCAAACAACTCTGGCAAAGACGTTCGCAAACTATCTTCATCCATGTCTATGCCATTCAAATCCAGCTCGGAGGCGGATTCATCGTATTCTACTGATTTATACAAGGATTTACTCGGCATAGACTGTTCTCAAGTGTACTCAACAAAATTTAGATCTGAAAAAAATTAGATTTTAGGCTCGACCGCATATGCCTATCATTCCCACCTTTGCGTTCAGATCCCTCATGATGGACTGGTTTGTTTTGGATTTGCAGATCGTCATGGCGATCGTATAGCAAGATACTATCTCGGCCTCTGCATCTAAACAAAAGCGACACAGACAAAAAATGTCTGTGTCGCAAAGATTTGTGCCTCTACGATGGGGTAACAGTTACCCCAACGGCGAGAGCCTCTAGTCGAGACTCAAAATCCAGGTACCACAAGAGCGAGACAACGGAAACTCCGCGCTACTCTTGACTTGGCAGGTGAAATTATACATGCCAGCACTATCGGGATTTTGAACGTTATTGAGGACGACTTCGATGTCACCTTTGGTTTTGATTCTTTGAGCGAGATCGATTTGGATCGTTTGACGTTCTCGATCCCACTCTACGGATTGAATCGGGATTGATTTATCGCCGACAATTACTTCTACAGCCTTATCGTCAAATTTACCTTTGTAATACTCTGGATAGCCGATGGTAATTTGCGCTGCACCCAGGCGATTGATTTTGGAGCCAGGAATTTTGAGTTGATAGCGATCGGTAGCGTTCCGGTTGCCGGAGTCGAGGCGATAGCTGAGTCGATCTGCTGGATCGACACCGCTAAAGATCGTAAATCCAGGTAAAGCTTGAGATCTAGCTGCAACAGGGATAATTGCGATCGAGCAACTGGCTACAGCGAAAATAGACACTAATCTCCGAGCTGTCTGACTATCGAACATTTGGGATTCTCCAATAAATTCTCGCACGTTAACAATATGTTACTCAAATTTAGGAGCGATTGATAATTAATTGACTAATATTCATTAAAATGCTACCAAGCGGTCATCTCAATTAAGCAATTTAGCCGATGCAATTTATATACTACTAGCCCTAAGATATCTGTATTTTTTGCTCCAAGCTAAATAAAGGCAGACCAGGATTTACAGGATTTACAGGATTAGGTTGTCGGTGTTAGCCTGTATCTCCTATCCCCTAAAGCCTAAAGCCTAATCTAAAGCTGTTTGCGCAAAAATAGTCGTTCCGGACGGTGCCAGGGAATAATCGACCAGACCATTTCCCGCGATACGATCTCGTAGCCTAATTTTTGATACAAATTGCGACCGCGCTGATTATCTCCCATCACATGTAGGAAGATTTCGGTGTATCCCCACGATTTAGTCAATTCTTCACAACTATTCAGTAGTTGTTGGGCGACCCCGCGTCGCCGAAAATCTCGGCTCACAGCCAGATTGGAAATATAAGGATAACGATGGGGTGTTGGCTGACGATAATTGGTAGTACGTATTCCCACTTCGATCGTCCCGATGACCTGCGATTGGCCGCGATCGACATAAACAGCAACCGAGCATACTTGTTGCTGGGGCTTGCTATGACTCAAACCAGCGTTATGAGAGCGCAGACGATGGCGTAAATCTTCAGCAATACCTAGTTTGAATAGGGGTGTAAACCATCCCATCCACCCTCGATCGAAATGAAAACTACGAGTAACTATCTCCGCGACGCAATGTATTTCATCCTCTCGTACAGCGCGAATCTCGATTCGATCTAGATCGATCGCGATCGGCTCGGAGATATTTGCGGTATTTGCGGTCATGTCTAAATTATGCTGGTTTTGCGCTGAGTTCGGATTCACCACAACGTCGATCGACTCGAAGCTTGCGCGCCGCCTAAACGGCGATCGCACGCAATT
>NZ_PVWO01000381.1 GCF_003003845.1 Chamaesiphon polymorphus CCALA 037
AAGCCTTTTAAGTGGACTTACAAAGGCAAACCATTGTGTAATTGAAATGCGTCTTTATTTATGCCGTCCAATACTAGCTTGACAATCTTTTTAATAAAGTAATTTCGATCGGGAGCACTATTTGGTTCGACCGTTAGAAAAATTTCAACTAGATCCGCTCGATCTGCCACCGGACGAATTTCAAAGCGAATATCTGCTTTGATATAACGTGTGTTACCTACACCATAATTTTGGTTGTTCGAGAGACTAAATCGCTTGCCAAAGTCAGTACTATCATTTGGGCGGGGTTGCAGTTTTGGATCTAGGTTGGCATCTTTAAGTTTAAAAGGTGTTTTTTGCACCTGTAAAGTTACCGTCTGAATAGCTTTTGAATCGATGCTTTTGGAGTCGATACTACCAGGATAAGGATCGATCTCCAGCACCCTAACATAATATCCACCCACCTTTTTGATGTTACTAGGATCGAAGTAATCGGAGTAGCCCACTCCCAATCTGAGATCGAAATCACCAAAATTTTTGCCAGCTTGCTGTACATTAAGAGTCACCTTCGCTTCACCAGGCCAAGTACACAGCCTATCTTTACGACAGCGACCGTCTCGAATGCCTAATACCGTAATTTCTAATCGATCGGCACTAAATACAGCTTTAGAGCCTAATGCTACTCGCACGGGTTTACCTAGCTGAGGATTGGCTGTTTCTGTGACAATGGGTGTAGAAAAACCGATCGAACTGGTAGTAACGATCCCAAATAGTACTGCAAAAGTTGTCGCCGCCGAAATTGTGAGCGAGCGAAAAATTGGTGTTGTCATAAATTGATATCGATCGAATAATGCGCGCACATCTAACTAACTACAACTAGCTAATTGCAATTTCCGCAATCAAATTGCATCATCAATGGAGTTAAAAAGTTGGTTCGTGCTCGTTTGCGATAATCGCTCGTGCAGATCGAGGTGAGGTTATAATTTTGTATTATATTCAAGAAGCTACAGGCAATCGACTCGGACAAGTTCAAATCTTTTGACTAAGTTTATAAATGTCAGACTATAAAATTCGTGCTTTAACAAACCAAGATGAGTCAATCTTGTGGACGATGCTGATGTATGCCGCACACGAATCATCGGTAGATACCGTTCGCGAAAATCCTCTGCTCGATCGATATGTTAAAGATTGGGGTAGAAGTGGCGATTTTGGCTTGGTAGCGATCGATAATACACATTCTCTAGGTGCTGCTTGGTTGCGATTATTTTCCAGCGACAATCGCGGATTTGGGTATGTCGAGGAGGGGATTCCAGAACTAGCAATAGCAGTATCGCCCGCAGATCGCGGTCGAGGGATTGGTACTAAATTATTAATGCAGACGATCGACTTAGCCAGCAGTCTCTATCCTGCTATTTCTCTGAGCGTTCGAGCCAACAACCCAGTCATTAACTTATATCAGCGCGCGGGTTTTGTGAAAGTCGATGGTAGCGAAATGCTCAATCGCACTGGCATATCGTCATTCAATATGATTTACCGATTCGCTTAACAGCGCAAATTTGCACCGTAGGTATCGCTTCGAGCGTAGAAAATCGTTAAATCTCGATCGCCATTAGGTGAATACTGTTACCAAAGATCCTACAACCACGCCCTATTCCTGCTAAAATCGATCGTAAATACAGCAGTAACTTGAGTACAAATGCGTATCCTGGCTCTTGTCCCTGGTGGAATTGGCGACCAAATCCTTTTCTTCCCCACAATCGATAATCTCAAAGGACGTTACCCAGACGCAGAAATTGATGTCGTAGTCGAACCTCGATCGACAACGGCATATCGTGTTTCCAAGTCTGTCCACAAAGTTATTCCCTTCGATTTCAAAGACGTTAATGGCCCCGCTGACTGGGGCAATCTTTTGGGCATCATCCGCGATAACGAGTACGATGTCGCCATGTCCTTGGGACGACGATTTGGTGTCGGCTTGCTCTTGTGGTTGACAGGCATTCCCGTCCGTATTGGTTTTGATGTCGGTGCGAGTAAGTTTTTTCTCTCTAACCCTGTCTCGCTCAATCTCAACCAATATGCAGCGCAGATGTTCCACGATCTGGTCAGAGGTTTGGATATAACCGACCCCTGTCCGGCTGTGAGCATTAACGTTCCTAAAGCTGATATCGACTGGGCCGAAGCCGAACAACAACGTCTGGGAATCAAAGATAGTGGTTACGTCCTGATTCATGGGGGCGAAAATAAGCCAGATCCCAGTCTGGGTGTCGATCGCATTTATCCCGTCAAGCAGTGGCAACAGATCGTCAAAGACTTGCAAACTCGGCAACCCAATATCCCCGTCGCGGTCATTAAAGGCCCCGATGATAGCGAGTTTATCGAAGAATTACTGGTACTTTGCCCAACGCTAAAAGTAATCAGCCCCCCAGATATCGGCAAACTCGCAGCCACGATCGCAGGTGCCAATCTAATGTTATGCACCAATAGCGGCCCGATGCACTTAGCTGTAGCCGTCGGTACGTATACGATCGCCCTATTTGGCCCATCCGATCCGGCGAAATTATTACCCGATAACGGTCGCTCGATCGCCATTAAATCCCGCACGGGTAAGCTCGCCGATATTCCACCATCGGATATCTTGGAAAAGATTTGGAAAGGATAGTTGATAGTTGATACTCGATCGCATCTAAAAAGTAGGGTGGGCACTGCCCACCATCCACGTTTCAGACAATAAGAACGATTAATCTACGGGCAACCATTCGACAATAAACATTGGCGTTGACACAGAATTAATCCAAACCATGACTGCGAATCCGTCCAAACTTTCAGCGGTTGCAGCGCGTGAGCTGCCAGCATATCGGTGAGAGCGGGTAGATTGAATTTGCGAGAAATTTCGGTGTGAATGGTTTCGCCCGCTTGAAGAGAAATTTCTAAATCGAGATCCTTGAGCTTGGCTGTCTGAGCAGTCAAACTTCTCAGGTGCATTTCAATCTGGCTGGCGGTGGTATTAAAGAAAGCAAAATGCTCGAAATTATCGAGATTGAAATCACCAGCGAAGCGGTGATTGAGATGGCGCAAAATATTGAGGTTAAAAGCAGCCGTCAAGCCTTGGGCATCGTTATAAGCCGCTTCGAGAATCTCGATCGGTTTTTGGAGGTCTACCCCCAATAAGAAAAATTCACCAGGTTGGAGAGCCTGCTGGACTTGAGTCAGAAACAGATCGCACGATCGATCGTCCAAGTTACCCATCGTACTCCCCAAAAACATCAGCATCCGGTTTTGAACCATTCGGGGCGGGAGATTGGCTAGCGCACGTTCGTAAGTACCCGCCACACCGCAGACATTGAGTTTGGGGTAATCATTTAACAATTGCAGCGCAGTAGTGCGGAGAATGCCAGCACTAACATCGATCGGATAATAATGCAGCGGGTCTTCTAGTTGCGAGTAAGCTGTTAGTAAAGTGTGAGTTTTGCGCGAACTCCCGCTACCGAGTTCGACAAGTTCGCAAGCTCCAGTAAGTGCGACTATTTCCGAGACATAATCATCGAGGATCGCTTGTTCGGTACGGGTGGGATAATATTCTGGCAGATCGGTGATTTGCTCGAATAATTCCGAACCCAGATCGTCGTAGAAGTAGCGCGAGGGTAAAGTTTTCGGGTTACTCCTTAAGCCATCGATAATATCGCTACCTCGTTGGCGTAGCTCCTCAGAATGAGAATCGCTCTCCGGCAAATCGGCATCTAGATTAATCCATCGCAGCCGTTCGTATTCTTTAATTTGAGTTTTCACGGAGGTTTTACCTTTTGATAGCGGATTGTGGTCGAAAGCGATCGATCGTGTACTAAGCTACAAAACGATCTATCTCGATCGTAGCGAAATGTTTCTACTTGTAACCATTTTTCTCGATAAAAACCTCCGATCGACATAAAAATAGGTAGGGATTGCCCTCCTTGTCGATCGATTTGGCTGAGTTGAGTTTGACATTACGCTCTACCCAACATCCAGAACTGGGGAATTAATTCCGACATCAAAATCAGTCAATCGTGCCCCTATGCTACGATGGCGAAGGCGATTTACCACAGAGCGACGTGACCGAGAGGCAAATTTATCACCGCAAGCAGAGCAGACAACCTGAAGACGTGGAGACGGCGAGAAAACAAATAGCCAGCCAAGAACTTTGGGGCGGCCCACCGAAAAATTATTTAGGCAGCGATATTCCTAAGGTTAAAGCTTACATGCACAAATTGCCGTTATCGAACGATCGTCAAACCCAAGAGCGTGGCATTGAGTTTACTACACCGATCGAGGTAGATTCCTATCATCCGCATTTTGCTTACTGGTCGGGAGATAGAGAGGGTGTTCGCAACGAAGATGGGTACGCTAAAATTAAGGTAACGATAACCTTTTGCAACCAATTTGATGAGGTCTATATCGCCAATGAGCAATCTAACGCCGAAAGCTAGTCGGCGGGTGCGATTTGAAGAAGTGACTCCGGCACATGAATATGCCGCATTTTTTAATGTTTCGATCGCATCTTTAGTCGCTCATCTCGGTTTACCCATCTTTGATGGCTATGACGATCTCGACGATCTCCAGTTAGCTTTTTTGACGTTACCATCTGGAGAGACAGTGACATTAGGAGAATACGCTGGCGCACCTGGAACTTCGCTATATGTCGATGTGGCGATGCAGAATATTCCCGAAATTATTTTCGATAGTTGTCGGCAGCTACGGGTATCGCGGCAAGAAATTGAATGGATTCATCCCGATTGGCAAGTAGAGTTCGATTCTCTGCTCGAGACGCTACGCGAACGATTGTATGCCCAGCATGGTGAGGTTGAAGGGATAGATAGAAGCTCCACCATATTATCCCAAAGCAAAGATTACGAACCGATTGATTGTTTCTACTATGCTCTAGACATCTACACTAGAGAAAAATTACCCGAATACTGGGCGACGCTCCAACATAATCTGGGTTTGGCTTACTTCGATCGACTTAAAGGGGAACGACGAGAGAATTTGCAAAAGTCGATCGAATGTTTTAACAAGTCGCTAGAAGTATTTACTCAAGAGGAGTTTCCGGAAAAATGGAAGATGAATCAGATAGATTTACGCACATCAGTTCTTAGATTTAAGATCTTTCAGAAGACGATCGAACAAATTCTTGATAGACCAATTAAATATAAAGATTTACAAGGTTTTGACCTAAGTGGTGCCAACCTAAATTATGCGGACATGTTTGGTGCCAATCTAAATCGTGCCAAATTGGTTGGTGCGAAACTCAGACAGGTCAACTTAAGTAATGCCGATCTGAGTGATGCAGATCTGAGTGGTGCCGATTTGAGTGGTGCTAACCTGAGTGGTGCCAACCTGAGTGATACTACGAAGGTAGACAAGGCTCAATTTGGATATAACCTAGGGATTTCTGAATCGATGCGGCAAGAGTTAATAGCACGAGGGGCAATTTTTGAAGATGTTTCAGGCGATCGATCTGAATCTCGAACTTTAGTTCCTCGCTAATGTCAATCTCTGCTGTGGAATTGTTAATGTCATTTCGGGTTGATAATCATCTCCCATGGATGAGTTTTAGCTTCGTTGCTGCACTGCCCTCAAATGAATTTGGGACTAAGAGCACAAGTTCTCTGAAGAGAACTGATTGAGTGTATTCAGTTCATTTCAATGAACTTTTGTTTTTAGCCCGAACCTGTCTCTTATACACATCTG
>NZ_PVWO01000382.1 GCF_003003845.1 Chamaesiphon polymorphus CCALA 037
GGAGAGTTGGGGAGTAAAGTTACATCATTAAGGGTGACGTTGGTGGTAGTGTCGGTATCGTTGTTGAGCAGGCGGAAGACGAGATTGGCGGAGCCTGGGGTGACTCCGGTTAAATTAAGGGTGACTATTCCGGTTGCCGAATCATAGCTGGCATCATCACCAGTGACGACACTTTCACCTTCAGTCCAATTAAAGAAGGCATCTCTCCCAGCCTGGAAGGGGGTGACTAGAGATTTACCACCAGCGTCTACTAAAACGACTTCTAAGGCATCATTAATCCCCTTGAGATCCGTTCCATCAAATTGAAGCGGATCGAGTTTGAAGCTCAATTTACCCCCAGTAGCAGGGATGGTAATGGGGATGCTTAACTGTTTATTGAAACTGGTGCCTTCAAGTAGAGTGGTTGCGGCAGATTCATTGACATCGGTTATCCTAACGGTTAATTCCTGCTCCCACGTCAAGCCACCTGCATCAGCCGTTTGTACTCGCAGGTAATAGACAAATTGAGTCTCAAAGTCAGGGCTGATATTCAATCGCAATTCGTTACCCGCGATCGTAAATTTAGGATTGTCGCCACTACCATTCCCAGTTACCAGCGAGTAGGTATGGCTATCCCCTAGATCGGGATCTGTGGTAGTAAACTTACCGATTAATGTCCCAGTAGCGGAATTTTCAGCCACACTATTGGCATCTAGTACGAGTAATGTGGGAGCTTCATTAATATTAGTAATATTTACCGTCAAAACTTTCTCGACACTCAAGCCACCTGCATCGGTGGTTTTAACTCGCAAGCTATAATTGGATTGAGTTTCAAAGTTGGGCGTAACTTGAAATTGCAGTTGACTATTAACAATCCTAAAGGCACTATTATCGGTATCGCCAGCACCAGTAACTAAGCTAAAAGTTTGAATATCGTTAGCATCGGGATCGAGCGCGCTTAGTTCTCCAACTACCAGATCGCCGAGCGCATTTTCAGTGACAGTAGTATTGGTAATATTTACAGCGAGCGGAGTTTCATTAGCATCGGTAACATTAACCGTCACCTGTCGTTCGTAACTCAAGCCACCAACATCGGTAGTTTTGAGTCGGATCGTATAACTAGGTTGAGCTTCATAATCTGGTGAGTTCTTAATAACTAACTTATCGCCAGCGATCGCAAATTTACTATTATCCCCATCCCCAGTTCCGGCTACCAAGCTATAGGTAAAACTGTCGCCAATATCGGGATCTGTGGAGGTAATCGTACCGACGATCGTATCGCTCGGACTATTTTCAAGAATGACTGTCGGCAATACTACTAAATTATTCGGCGACTCATTGACATCAATTACTGAAATGTCGATCGATTGGAGATAACTATCGCCTTCACTATCTATGGTTTGAACTTGAATTTGATGTTGGGTATTTGCCTCAAAATTCAGCAGGCTACCATTGGCTACTTGAATTTTATCGCCGACTAATTTGAATCTTCCGCCTGCATCATCTATTAATGAATAAGTATAACTATCTACTGGATCGGGATCGATCGTGCTTAATACTCCAATTACGGTATCATCCGCACTATTTTCTAATACCTGCGGTGTCGCTAAATTAACTGCCGTCGGGGGTGAGGTACGATAGATCGATCGGGTATAATTATTCTGATTGCCAGCCAGATCCGTTACGGTAACGGTAAATGAGTTATTACCCGCACCGAGCGCGACATTCTCAAAACTATAAATTCCTAAACTATCAGCCGTGACGGGGGTAGGATTCCCACTTAAAAATACCTTGGCATTTGCTTCTGTTTGCCCCGTCAGAGTCACTAAAGGCGATTTAGTTCGATAATCTCCAACTACCCCTGTATCGCTGGTAGCAGCCAAATTTACGGTAGGTACGGGCGTGGTAGTATCGAGAGTAAATGTGTAGGGATAAACGCTCGATTGATTGTTATATTTATCTGTAGCAATTAGATTTAAAGTCCGAACACCATCAGGAATCGTTCCCCCATAAATCTGCTCTAACTGGACTTTAGTAAAACTGAAACTCCCAGTGTCGAGAGTAGACAGAATATCGGTATAGCTGGCAAGCGGTCGATCGTCAAATCCTGCCTTAAATTCAACGATCTGATTGGCATCGGTAACGGTACCGCTAATCCGCTCGTCGTTAGTAATCCGATCGCTAATACTCATCCCACTATCATTGACTAATTTAGCAACGATTACTGGCGGATTGCCTTCACTATATTCGGCAATATTGGCATATGTAAAATTCAGCGCACCATTGAAAGTAATATTCTGCTTGCTACTTACCGTACCGTAGATCTCGGCACTACCATTAGCAATAAAGTCGCCTTGAGCTAGAAAACTGCCGCGTGTAGATTGCGAACCATTAAAAGTAATTCCTCCGGCACTAATTACCCACAGGTTATCGCTAGCTGCAATTCCTTTAGTCGCACCATTGAAGGTAATATTGCCAGTACCATTAGCGAGTAAGCTCTTACCCCCAAATCTAGCATTACTATTTTCGGCGATCGTTCCCGATGCTAATACTAACAGATTATCGGTCTGTGCTTTATTCAGGTTAATATTGCCATTATTCGTAACTAAAGTAACGTTGTTGAGATCGCTCTTCCCATTAAAATTCAGATCGCCATTATCGACGATGATTACATAGTTACTCAGAATAATATTATCGGGAATATTTAAGCCGCCACCTGTCACTCGAACGACTGTCGGTCGATTGCTAGTTCCTGCTGCTGGAAATTTTTGTCCCCATTCTGTCAGATTATTAATCGGGTTGGTACCGATATTAAAAGTAGTTGTCGGCGTACCATTGGGAATCTTGCGATTTAATTCTTGTTGTTTGAGATCGGCAAATAAAGGAACATTAACTGTCTCTGTCGAGACAATTTGGGGTGGATTCAATCCGGCATATTTATTACCTGCACTTCCACTGACACTAGCCTGTAAATATCCAGCGGCTACTGTAATCGCTTTATCGACTAAAACTAATTTACCTTGACTATCTTCAACTGGATTGCCACTGGCATCGTACCTAACGGGTAGAACGCTATTGCCTTTTAATGAAAAGCCCGTACCACCATAAACGAGTGCGTCATCGCTTAAATCTAAGGGATTGCCGTCGAGATCCGAGTTACCATTGAAGCTAACTAGTTTCTCGGCTTTGATGGCGTAGGCAGTGGTAACCGATTGCTCGATCGAGATCGGGTTATTGCTGAGAATAATCGTTGCGCCGTCATTTTCATTAATGAGGGTAACGTATGCTGAATCGGCAATATTTACACCGCGTACTAATTTAGCGAAGATCTCGCCCTCGTCTCCAACAGCATCGCTCCCAGGATGAATTTTAGTATCTAAATAGTGGCCGATTTCTTCAATGATGACGGGCACTATCTCGTCTGAATTACCTCGCTCGATCAGGTTGCTGGATAAGTAAATCTTGTTGTTTGCGGCGTCAAATCCGCCGTCTGCCTTACCTAAAATCTGTGAGGGGACGATTTCGATGTCGGGAAGTTTATTCCCCTCTACTTGCCAATCTCGAACGATTCGATCGATTGTTTCCCGATCTAGATCTTGCCCGAAAGCAATTTTAAACTGCTCGAACCGATCTGGACGATTTAAGAAGTCTTGAATTTGACTGACGGCTACAGCTTTGCCTCGAACTATCCAATCTGAAGCTTTGGCGGCGGCTAGCTGTACGGCTGGCAGTGGTTGAATGGGAAATAGAGTATCCAGTGAAGCTGCGTCGAGAGCGAGCGATTGGGTGCGATTATTACCACTCATAACCCAGGCATTTTCAACCCCCGTACCAAAAGGATCGATTGGGGTACTGCCAAACGAGCGTTCGGTATTAAAGGTAGTACCCGCAACAATTGGCGTGACATAGCCAACTAGCAGGGGATCTACGGGTGCGTAGAGTTGAGTTTGGACGTTCGATGCCACACCAGGCAAAATCGATATCGATGCCAACAGGGGATGCAGATTGGGATCTACTCCCAGATTGAAGAGGCTGTTGGTATCGATTCTTGGTGTAGTATCCATAATGTCCTAATTCGCTCGATTTAGATCTAAAAAATTGGTGATGGTAAGATCGAATTTAAGTCGCTAGTTTTGCAGTTAAAGCAGATTCAGGCGATCGCTACAATTTACTGGTAAGATTAGGGCTAATCTCACCAGTATTCAGAGCAACTAAAATCCTCGCTCTCTAACTAGGAGAAGGAGAGAGTTGGATAAAGATTTGGGGCGTAGGAAATTTCGACTGGCTCTAAGTTTTCCTCATCATTAGCGACGACAGTCGGCACGGATAAGGTGGGAGTTTCTAAGCTCAGAAAGCGATCGGTAATTAGTTCGCAATAAGCAGACAAATCTGTCTGCCAGTTAGTTAAAACTTGACTGACAGCCGCTACAGTTTCACCTAATTCCGAACTAGCTAAGTTATAGCTAAAGTTACCGCTAAATAAAATCACTGGCGTAATTTCTGCTCGATCGAATTGCATTCCTGCCGCCGCAATATCGAGATTTAACTGTCGATTTGGTAGATTGTAAGCCAGACGCAGAGCGGCTTGGACGGGAGTAGTGCCATAATTTTGCCAACTGCCTGAAGCGAGGAGTTGGTGGTTGATATATTGAGTGGCACTCTGAATACTCGCTTGAGGACTATAACTGCGAATATTGATGCCGACTGCTGAATATTTAGCTAATTTAAAAATCTCGGTATAGTTGTGAGCCACTCGTGCGACTGTCACACTATCGATTGCCCGCTCGCCAATCGGTTCGCCAAACATAATTCGATTGGGTTCGGCGGTAATGCTAACCCCATTAGCGAACGATAGTTGGGAGACATGCTCTTGATGAATTGGTTCTCTGGCTAGTTGCCAATCTGCGGGAATAATCCCACTCAGTTTGAGAAAGTCGGCTGTAACTAAGTTAGGGTTTGGCTGTTGCATGGCAACGACAATTCCTAACTCCTGTAAAATTAAACTCATACAGCCAAGTTGGTTGGTTTATGTCGATTTCAATCCTATGGCTAAATATATTACTTGTCTTCAGTATAAAAGCTTACATTTTAACATTTTATACTTTATGTTTAGTACGTATTTACACGAGTATTAGCTCCATAATGGCGGAATATCGCTCTAATTTCATAAAGCTACAGATGAAATTTGACACCAAATCTCTACGCTAAATTGCTTGTTTTAGCTAAAAATCTAAGTACCGAGCGTAATATTTTGTTACAGAAACCAAATGCGGCTCGCTATGCGGCTCGCTGCTGAAAATAAGTCCACGCTCGATCCTCTAATCTAATAATCTAACCAATGGCTTGGCCGAGCCGATCGGCAGTCAACATTAGTCAACATTATTACTCTAAAGGTATTAAACCTTTAGAGCTTTATAATATTAATGTTTTAAATGTTAATGGCATAAAGCCTTTAGATATAATATCTATATATGATTAACTGTTTAACGTTTAAAGTGTTCTATGCTCTAAAGGTTTAAGCTATCTACCGTTGACAACATGCTCAAAATAGCCGTTTTTAATTTCAAGGGCGGGACGGGGAAAAGTACTAGTGCCCTGAATTTGGGCGCAGTTCTCGCCCAGTTTGGGATCGAAACTCTGGCGATCGATCTCGACGGACAGCGCACTCTATCTGTAGCGACCCGCAATTATAAATCATCAAACCCGCAATCATCGCAAAATCGAACCCAGATTAACTGCAACTATCCGA
>NZ_PVWO01000383.1 GCF_003003845.1 Chamaesiphon polymorphus CCALA 037
TCATACCTCAATCCAGCAACGCCCAATTATCAATTCTCGAACGATTCCCGAAACAAATGCTGGCCATCCCATTTCTAACCGAGCAGGAGGCAAAAATTTCAGGTAAACTAGTAATCTGTCAACCTTACATCCTCTTCATGAAAGCGGAGCTAGAGACTATGGTCAAAAAAAACGAACCGCCAAACACAGATCCGGCACTTGCCAAATCGGCATCTGGTTTTAACCCGGTGCAACTAGTCCAAGATAGTAAAGCGGAACTTGCCAAAGTAATTTGGCCAGATCGCAAACAACTAATTAGTGAATCCCTCGCCGTCATTGCGATGGTGTCTCTATCGGCAACGACGATTTACTTGGTAAATAACCTGTTTGACTGGGCTGCTAGTAAGGTGTTTGTATGAGTTCGATCGATGAAGAATTAGATGACGACTTTGAAGAAGAAGGTCGTAACACTAAAGCAAAAGAACCCGCTCGATGGTATGCAGTCCAAGTCGCATCTGGCTGTGAAAACCGTGTCAAAATCGACCTGACCCAACGGATTCACTCCTTTGGCATGAGCGATCGCATCTACCAAATCGAAATCCCCCAAACTCCGACCATCCGACTCAAAAAAGATGGTACCAAAACACCCGCCGAAGAAAAAGTTTTTCCCGGCTATGTGTTGGTGAGTATGTCCATGGATGACGACGCTTGGCAGGTAGTCAAAAATACCCCCAACGTGATCAATTTCGTCGGCTCCGAACAAAAACGCGGCTACGGACGCGGACGCGGACACGTCAAGCCACTCCCCCTATCGCGGGGCGAAGCAGATCGGATCTTCAAACAAGCTCTCGAACAAGAGGCCGTAGTGAAGACAGATCTGACCGAAGGCGATAAAATAATGGTTATGTCTGGTCCATTTAAGGACTTTGCAGGCGAGGTCGTTGAAGTTAGTCCAGAACGGAGTAAACTTAAAGCCTTGCTCTCTATCTTCGGGAGAGATACCCCCGTAGAACTCGAATTCAACCAAGTCCAAAGACAGGGCTAAATATACACATCTAATGGCAAAGAAAGTAGTCGCAATCGTCAAGCTAGCACTCAATGCTGGTAAAGCTAACCCCGCACCTCCAGTCGGCCCTGCATTGGGTCAACATGGTGTGAATATCATGGCATTTTGTAAAGAATACAATGCCAAAACTGCCGAACAAACTGGTACGGTAATTCCCGTAGAAATTTCGATCTTTGAAGATCGGAGTTTTACCTTCGTCCTGAAGACACCACCTGCTTCGGTACTGATCAAAAAAGCCGCCAAAATCGAAACTGGTTCTAACGAACCCAATAAGAAAAAAGTCGGTCAAATTACCACCGCACAGTTGCAAGAAATCGCGCAAATCAAATTACCCGATCTCAATGCAAATGACATCGACGCAGCAATGAAGATCGTTGCTGGCACCGCTCGGAACATGGGCGTTGCGATCGTTGACTAGTATTTTATCCACCATATTTGGGGGAGAGGTAGATCCTCGTCATTCACCCCAGGAGCAATCATGACCAAAAAGTATTCGCGTCGTTATCAAGAATTAGCTAAAAAAATCGAGACTCGTGCTTACGAGCCGCTCGAAGCCATGGCACTACTCAAAGAAACAGCAACGGCGAAGTTTGCCGAATCTGCCGAAGTTCACGTCCGTCTGGGTATCGATCCTAAGTATACCGACCAACAATTACGGACGACTGTAGCATTGCCCAAAGGTACCGGACAAACGATCCGTGTTGCTGTAATCGCCCGTGGGGAAAAGGTAGCTGAAGCTACTGCTGCTGGTGCAGATCTCGCCGGATCTGAAGAATTAATCGCCGAAATTCAGGGCGGGATGATGGATTTCGATCTGTTGATCGCCACTCCCGATATGATGCCACAAATCGCTCGTTTGGGTCGCGTCCTCGGCCCGCGCGGTTTGATGCCTTCGCCTAAGGCTGGTACGGTAGCTACCGACCTGGGTGCGGCGATCGCCGAATTCAAAGCTGGTAAACTAGAGTATCGTGCCGATAAATCTGGGATCGTGCATATTCTGTTCGGTAAGGCAGCATTTGCCCCTGAAGACCTGGTAACCAATCTCAAGGCGTTCCAAGAAAGTATCGATCGCAACCGTCCTTCAGGAGCCAAAGGTCGCTTCTGGCGGAGTATGTATGTCTCGGCAACTATGGGGCCTTCGATCGAGGTGGATATCAATAGTCTCCGCGACATGAAAGTAGAAGCATAAATGGTTCGCGCTATTATTTAATTAATATCCAAAAAGAGGGAAAGTTGATGATAACTTATCCCTCTTTTTTGTTAGTTTGGCTTGTAACTATCCACTATTCACTATCCACTCACTACTATAGATGTCTAATTTACGACTGGGAAAAGAGTAATTGTTACCATGGTAAGCGGCTGCCATCCCAGGAGAAGAATTCGCCACTATCGGTAGGCTCTAAACGATCGATGACGGTTAATAATTGTGCTACGGTGCGATCGACTGAAAATAATTTGTCTGGTGGCACGTTGCGTTGAAATGGCAGCGATAATCGGGTATCTGTCGTACCGGGATGGAGGGCGACTAAAATTGCTTGCGGGCAAGTGCGTTTATACTCGATCGCAGTGGTGCGGATAAACATATTTAAGGCGGCTTTGGATGCGCGATAACCATACCAGCCACCGAGCTGATTGTCGCCGATACTGCCAACTTTTGCCGAAATTGTCGCTAGAATCGATCGATTTTGATGTTTGAGTAATGGCTGCACTTGTTTGAACAAGAGCATCGCACCGACGCTATTAACTTGAAAATAGCGTAACAATCGATCGCTTTCGATCTGTCGCAAACTTTTCTCTGGTTGCAGCTCGCCTTCGTGCAAGACACCCACGCAGTTAATAACATAGTGGAGTGCAGTTGTCTCGGATTGAATCTTGTGCATTACCGCCGCAATTTGCGACTCATCGGTCAGATCCATCTGGAAACACTCTAACCGAGCATCGGCGATCGCGAGTAATTCTGTTGCCGATTCTAACCGTCGATATGTTGCATAAACGCGTTCTAGATCTTTATTTGCGAGTAACTTACGCACGAATCCCAATCCAATGCCCTGTCCGCCACCAACAATTAATGCGGTTTTTAAAAAGCGATCGGGCAGATCTGTACTTACCATCTGTTATTTCTCTGCGCTCTTTGCGCCTCTGCGGTTGAATTAAATACAAGTAGGTAATTTCAATTATTTGTAGAATAGATTATACCTGAAATCTAGATAGTGGGCAGCGATAACAACTCAGTTATCAATTATCAATTATCAATTATCAATTAATTTAATTACCCGATCGAATCTTCGCTAATAATTCATAAAAAGGCTCCCAATTATTTTCTTGGGCAATTGGTTCCCAAATTGCTTCGATTTGCGGACGTAATAATATCGTTTGGGGATTCGATCGATCGAGAAGACTTTCGATCGAGTCAAACTCCGATTCGGGAATATCGCTCAATGCTTGATGGTAAAGTTGCAACCATTTTTGATAGCCAGAATTGCCGATTACTTCTGGCATTAATTCTGTCTCATTCAAAACTGAATTGAGATCTGATTTCCATCTTAGTTTAAAGGCTTGACTCAGATCGAAGAAAAATTGATGATAGCCGACTTGGGTATCGGCTAATAGTTGTAGTGTCGCCACCAGTAACTCATCGCGAACTGGAGTAGTTTCGCCCTCAAAGCCGAGCTTTTGCAGCATCAATCGTTTGTAATGAGGAAAATAATATCCCTCAAATTTAGCCAAGGCTGTAGCCAGCTCATTAGTGTCAATAACTGCGCTCAAAGGCTTCTGAAGCAGATCCAAGTTCAGCTTACATATACCTGGTTGATTGCCGTAACTGTAGCGGCCATAATGGTCGAAATAGGCAGCAGTAAAGTCGGGATTATAAGTAGGCAGGAAGGCAAAAGGGCCATAGTCAAAACTCTCACCAGTAATCGACATATTATCGGTATTTAATACCGCATGACAAAAACCTACCGACATCCATTGCGCGACTAGTTCGGCTACTTTTTGAACTAATTCAGTATAGAACTGGATATAACGTTCTGCACCTGCAATCGTACTGAGATGACCGTAATAATATGCAATTACATGGTCTAATAACTTTTGAATTAAATCCGGACGTTTGAGATAGTTCAATCGCTCGAAAGTACCAAATCGAATATGCGATCGACTAAACCGCACCATTACCGAAGAACGCGTCGGCGATGGTTCGTCTCCCCGCCATAGATCTAAACCCGTCTCTACCATGCTCAAACAGCGCGAAGTCCGCACGCCCATCTGATGTAAAGCTTCAGCCGCTAGCACCTCGCGCACGCCACCCTTGAGCGTCAGCATTCCATCGCCGCCGCGAGAATAAGGCGTTCTTCCCGAACCCTTGGTGCCAAAATCATAAAGTTCGCCATCGATACCCCGCACCTGTCCGTACAGAAACCCGCGTCCGTCACCCAAACCTGGATTATATTCACCAAATTGATAGCCGTGATAGCGCAATGCTAGAAATGGATGAGATGGGTTGGTAAATTTACCAAAAGCTTCGACAAAATCTTCGTCTCTGACTTGGCTGGGATCTAGTCCCAGTCGAACTAATACGTCATCATTCCGAAAACGTAAAATTTGTTGGGGAAACTCTGCTGCAACTACATCATCATAATAGTCGTTACCCAGCGATTCGATCGCCGATTCATAGTCAAGCGAGAGCAATGGATTCATAAGTTAATTAGTGGATAGTGGATAGTGAAAAGTGAATAGTAATAATAAGAAAATGAATGGATGAGATAAATTTTGTCACTATAATAATATTGAGAAGCCGTTCGAGATTTTTAGCGATCCACTATTCACTATTCACTATTCACTATTCATATGTCTGACTCTTTAATGTTTAATAACGATGCTTATGTGGTGTTGGAGACAGATCTGCCGGAACAGTTACTGACTCCAACCGAAATGTTTGCCAAACTCCAAGAAATTGTCGTCAAATTTGCCGACGATCTGCCGATCGATGTCTTGCAAATTAATAGTGTTGACGATCGGGTCAAATATTTATTAGATACTAGCTGCGAACTCGATCTAGGCCCTGGGCAATACTTACAATGGTATGCCGTCAGACTGGAGAAGTAACTCGATCGGTAGCGCGATCGACAATCAGAGTAACATTAATTTCTTCATCTTCAAGATCTGGAGCGATCTTTGCATCGACACCAGGGCCGAAAAATCTAGCGATCTTCTCGCGTTTTTCTTCCCACACATCGAGTGCCATAAATGGCGAATAAAATTTTAAAGTTAGTGCGTAGGCTCCATCGATCTCAGATTCTTGGAGACCTTTGAGCACGGGACGATCGTCATCGCTAGGAGCCAGTCCTAATTTTTCTAAAGCCAGATCTAAATGAGCTTCTTGTCCGTAGCGATAACGGGTGACATCTTTGCGAATTTGATTGAGCGTGGGTGTTGCTTGCTCTTCGCGCAGCTTGATGAGATTGGCGGGAGTAACTTGAGTAAACGGAACGGGTTCGAGTTCGGCAGATTTGAGAGCTAAACCACCGAGCAGCAGGGGGACACCGTAAAAGAAACCGATCAGATTGAAGGTAGGATTGTTGATCGCGTATGAAAAAAAGCCGACGAGTGCGAGCAAACCGCCAACATTGATAAGGACTAGACTGAGAGGATGTTTGAAAAG
>NZ_PVWO01000384.1 GCF_003003845.1 Chamaesiphon polymorphus CCALA 037
CCTTGGCTCTGAGTAGCTGAATTAGTAGCTGTAACTGCTTTCCAACCTGGATTTTAGCCTTTATTCCGCAACCCCTATTTAAACACAAAGATACTGTTCGATCGGTTGCTATTAGCCCTGACAATCTAACGGTTGTGAGTGGGAGTACCGATGAAACAGTTAAGGTTTGGGACTTGCAAACAAGAAAAATCAAATTTACACTAAAAGGTCATAAGTGTTGGGTTTATTGTGTGATAATCAGTCCAGATGGAAATTATGTTTTTAGTTGCAGTAGCGACAAAACAATTCGAGTATGGGATTTGCACACTGGAAAATGTGTAAGTATTCTCACAGATCATACAGAGTTGATTCATTGTTTAGTAATTAGTCCCGATGGTAAAACCCTGGTTAGTAGCAGTCGGGATAAAACCATCAAAATATGGCAAAGGCAGTTTTAAATTTGACTCGATTGTAAGCCATCAATAAATTGTCGAAAACTAGACTTAATAATGCTGGTGAGCTGATATATCAGCTAAATATGAGAGTTAGTTTTGGGTAATTTCTTAGTTGTATCGAGCAAAACTTACCCCAAGAATAATCTCGGAAAATATCGCTCTAATAAAGTAGAAGGAAAACCAACCCTCACAGCACCTTTAGGTGTATCCGAAACCAACAAGCCAGCCGCCAACAACCGCTGTAATACCTTGCGTCCTTGACGCTCTCGATCTCCGCTTGCTGCGGCTGCTTCACCTCGCTTTAATTCCCCCGATCGAAATACCGCTGCAACTACCTGTTCCGAGCCAGGAAGCAACCTTTTAGTGGCAACTTCTTCCCGTAAATAGACTTCGATTCTGGCAAGTAACTGCTGTGGATCGAGACACGATCGCATAAACTGTACCTGGTCTATACAAGTATTTAAAAAGAACTCACAAAAGGCTTGCAACCCTTTGGCAGTTAAATTCCCCCTCCCGTCGAGATCGTTCCATCTGGGTAAATCGGCATTAGCCAAGACAGCACGATATTCGTCTCTCGATCGTGCCAATCCGCGTGAAATCGACCATAAACTGGTACCGATGCCGATTTCTCGAAACATCGCATGGGAAAATAATCGTGCCACCCGCCCATTCCCGTCATAAAAGGGATGAATCCACGCCAACCGATGATGCGCCGCTGCAACAGCAATTACACGATCGATCTGCGATAGTCGTTCCAGTCGATAACCAGTAGCAAAGCGGGTAATAAAGCGATCGATCGCTGGTGCGGAAATGGGAATGTGTCGCCCCACGATAACATCACCCGTGCGCCATTCACCAGGGACGATTTGAATTTGCTTGCTACCTTCAGCATTACTCAACACCAACATCTCAGGGGGTAATCGAGTGCAAAATTCCCGGTGAATCCATTTCAGGTATTCTCCACTTACAACCTCAGCCTGAGCGTTGCCCAGATCGATGGCTCGTTGCACTTCAATATGCGCCTTGGCTTCCAACTGTAACTCGCGTTGTCGGGGATCGACAGAAAAATCTTGTGCTAGAGCGCGTTCGATATCGATGGGGTGGGTGCGATGTCCTTCGATGAGGTTGCTGTAATAACAATTCATCGTGCGGACTAGATCGCCAATCCCCAGAATCGTTGCAAAATGTAAGTTGCTATTGAGTGCGCTACTTTCTACCCACAGTTGAGTAGCTAAATCCGTCAGTACTCTATTTCCCCCCGTCGGTAGCAATGGTTCGATGAGGGCGAGAGATTCCATAATAGTGCCGATCTTTTTACAGGCTACAAGCATTGATACACATCAATTATAGCGTTATCAACTGCTAAATAGTGCCGATCTTTATGCCGATCTGAAAATCAGAAGAGATGGTGTCAGTGCCAACCTCTAGTAGGGACAATGTTTGCAAATCTGTCGATCGATTGATTTATTATGTAGTATTTTCCACTAGAAATAAGGTGTGAAAATCAGGAGGTAGTATGACCGATCGAATCGAAACGAACAAATCGGTGCCCCAAGAACGTTGGGGTGAGTTTTTCGACCAGTTTTCTAATGGTAATCGCGGCAGACATATCTCGATTGAAATCCTCAATTCCGAAATGGGTGATGAAGAATTGATTCAGGATGCACCCTTAATGGCAATGGTTTACGATCGACCTGGCAAAGGTGACGATCTGATAATTGAAGTGGGTAAAGATGAAGTCACCTACGCTCACACGGTCGATTCGCCGACCGAAGTTTGGACTGCACAAGGCGAAAGTGGTCGGATGATGGCATTATCGATTAGTGATGCTGCGGGTACTAAGACATTAATTAAGTTAGCAGCAAGTTAGTAGTTGGGAGTTGGGAGTTTGACACAGTAACCTAACTTTCGCCGACTAATACTAGTAGTCTACAAAGCGATAAATAGTTTATAAATTATTGAAGAGAGCGAAAAAGTCAAGCGGCTGTTTCGCTCTCTCTCTATTGGTGCGATGGAGATCGGCAGATCGAAAGATAACTAAAAATAGTCAGTTTTGTATCATTTACGAGTACATAAGTCTAAACAAAGTTTAGAACTAGGAGTAAATTAGATGTCTCTTTACAAGATTAAAGACTTCGATCCAGAGTACAAAAAACACTTTGACGATGGCGATGTCATCGGCTTGGATCTCTACGCCGAAAATGACAAGATTGGTTCGGTAGATGACATTATGGTCGATGATAATGGGAGTATTCGCTACCTACTCATCAACACTGGCATGTGGGTTGCAGGCAAACGAGTATTATTACCGATTGGCCGCACGCGCATCGACTACGGCCAAAAACGAGTCTATGCCGAAACTCTGACCAAGAGCCAAGTCGAAGCTCTCCCTGAATTAACCGAAGAAACTCACATCGATGACAACCACGAAGAACGGGTGCGTGATATTTATCGCTCCTCAACACCAGGTTTTCAGGAACTAACGCCACATACAATTGGAGTTGGTTATACGGGAGCTGAGATCTCTCCAGCCAGCACGCATAGCGAACCGATGCTCGATCTCGATACCCCCTACGTCGATGGTCAGGTCGAGTACGATCGTCAAGCTGCGCCAGTACCAATGCCCGCACCCGCACCCGTACCCGCTCCGATGCCTGTCGCTACCACGCCTACAGTCGATCGCGATGCGGATATGTATGCGATCGACGATCGCAATCACCCCAGCTTTAAACTCTATCAAGAGCGGTTAATTGCTAGCAAAACCCGTCAGAAGACTGGGGAAGCTGTCGTTCGCAAACATGTCGAGACAGAAACAGCTACCGCCTCGGTACCCGTTGAAAAAGAGCGTGTAGTCATCGAGCGGATGCCCAGCACTGGTACGACGGCTGCGGCACCTGGTGAAGTTGCCTTCAAAGATGGTGAAGTCTCCCGCGTAGAAGTTTACGAAGAAGTAGCAGAATTTCGTAAAGAAGCCTTCGTTCGTGAAGAAGTCAAAGTCAGCAAAGTCGTAGAACATGAAACTGCTACTACTCAGGAGCAGGTACGACGCGAAGAAATAGATATCAAAAATGCTGGTGACCGACCGATTGTCGATCGCAACTAAATGCAAGCTCCTGGGACATTTTATCTCAGCGACCCAGGATGCTTGCCCCGATCGCTCGCAATTGCAGATAGAGAAATAAATACTCTATCTGCGAACGATAGAGTGAATTTTTTTTAGATATTTGTAGTACAAAAGCCTTAAAGGTAAAACCATGATTTACGATCGATTTAATGATAGTCAGCAACAGCCAAATCTAGTTCAGTTTCAAAAAAACGCTGCCGATTCAACCAGAGTTCTCACAGAAGAAACTATCTATTTGTTAGAAGAACGCTTGATGGTAGATCTGACTAAACATAAGACTGGGGAAATTGTCGTTCGTAAAGAGGTAGATACCCAGGTTTTGCATGTTGAAGTACCAGTACGGCGCGAAAAGCTGATTGTCGAACAAGTTAGTCCCGAATATAAGCTCATCGCTCAAATCGATCTCGGCTCCGAACAGCTCGATCGGGGGGCGATTTCTTATGTCAATCGTGATGACTCGATCGTCGTTAATGGCAGTTCTAAATCTTTATCGATCGATAATAACCAGCGTCCGATAGTAGGTGGTACCGTCACTTCTCCCCAAGCCGCGATCGACATCTTGGCAGAGATTGCGCGGATGGCTGGGGAAGATTACGAAACCATTAGGATTGAAATTGCCCTAAAAGACAATCGCAACCGAGATATTTATCAAAGATTATTCGCAGGCAACCCTTCTGTGAATTGATAATTGATAATTGATAATTGATAACTTAGACTAAAGCAATGTTAGATGCTGGTGTAGGGAAATATTGGGAGATCGATTATCGATCGCCTAAATTTGACCGGAAATTATTTAAACAAATCAGATTGTAAGGAGACAATCAGCATGGGCTATACAGATTTTGTTGACGAAATTAGCCTCGCCGAACAAGCAGAAAATCTAGGAAGAATGGCAATGATGATGGGACTGATTCCGAGTTTTGTCGTCCGCCATTTTCCCGATAGTTGGGAATTTTATATTCCCGATGAGACTGGCAGTAGGCTGACACCAGAAGAAGCATATTTACATCTCAATCGATTAGTCGATCCAGATAATTAACTCAAGATGAATATAAATCCTTCCGAGCGGCGTAAATATGCCCTAGTTACAGGCGCAAATAAAGGAATCGGCTTCGCAATTTGCCAAGGCTTACTCGCTGTTGAATTTGACGTAATTTTAGCAGCCAGATCGATCGACAATGCCACCACCGCCATCGAAAAGCTGCAATCGGATAACGTCCATCCGCTGGTGCTAGACGTCTCCGACGATGATTCGATCGAGCGCGCCGCTCAAGAATATGGCGAAAAATTCACCCATCTCAATGTCCTCATCAATAACGCAGGCATCTATCCAGATGATGACGTAAATATCCTGACAGTCGATCGAGAATTGCTCGATCGATCGCTGAATACCAATACCTTCGGTGTAATTTGCACCACCCAAGCCTTTTTACCGCATTTATCCAAAGCTACTGCGGCGCGAGTAATTAATATGTCTAGCGGCTTAGGTGCCTGGGATGGCATGTCTATCGATACGCCTAGCTATTCCCTCTCCAAACTCGCGCTCAATGGGGCAACGACCTTACTCGCAACCGCTCTCAAATCACAACAAATTGCCGTCTACTCCATGTGTCCTGGTTGGGTGAGAACCGATATGGGCGGTTCCAACGCCTCCCGCTCTCCAGAACAAGGCGCAGATACCGCCATCTGGCTAGCAACAGATGCCGATCCTAATTTGAGCGGTAAATTTTTCCGCAACAGAAAACAAATTCCCTTCTAAACCACCCGATCGATCGCCTTTAGTTCGAGAACACCCAGACAACCCACAATCCTCAATTCCCAATTATGACCCAAATCGTCAGTCGCGAAATTCACCTCATTTCCCGCCCACACGGAATGCCCACAGCAGCTAACTTCGCCACCGTCGAAAATGAGTTAGAACCCTTACCCGATGGACGCGTACTCGTCCGCAACCTCTACATGTCGGTAGATCCCTACATGCGGGGTCGGATGAACGATGTCAAGTCTTACGTACCGCCGTTCCAATTGGGTCAACCGATGGAAGGTAGCGCAGTCGGCGAAGCTGTCTCTTATACACATCAA
>NZ_PVWO01000385.1 GCF_003003845.1 Chamaesiphon polymorphus CCALA 037
AGACTCGTGTATACACCAGCCCAACAGCTTCCAGACGATCGCACAGTTGCGATTCCCTAATTGCACATAAATAACGACCAACATGTCACTCAACAGGAGTTCGATATGCAAAGTATTACCCTCGAAAATATCACTCAAGCCGTTATCGATCGCGTAGATCGCGGCACATCTCACCCGCGACTGACACAAATTTACACTCATCTGATTCAACATCTGCACGATTTTGTCCGCGAGGTCAATCTGACGGAACCTGAATTGCAGCAGGGACGCGATTTTATTAACCAGGCAAGTCATCATACTCAAGAGATTCCCACTGGGGAAATCCATATGTTGACGGATCTGCTGGGCATCTCAGAGTTGGTAGAACTGCTGCACGATACCCATCGCGGCACGGAAGCCAATTTAGAAGGCCCGTTGTATGTGCCAAATGCACCCGCACGGCAGATGGGCGAGCGTTTAGGGGTCGATCCAGCGGGCGAGGCACTGTTCCTATCAGGTCGCATTTTGGATTTAAATGGTCAACCGATCGCCAATGCCCTCATTGATGTTTGGCAGCCCAATTCTAACGGACTGTACGACATTCAAGATCCTTCTCAGCCGCAGTGGAATTTCCGAGGGCGGTTTACCACCGATGCCAGTGGCAAGTATGCCTTGGAAACCGTCGTACCGAAGGGATACAAAGTGCCATCCAGCGGGCCGTCTGGCGAGTTGCTGCGACTGCTGGGACGGCATCCTTGGCGGGCGGCGCATATTCATTTCAAATTGAGTGCTCCAGAATGCGCCCCATTGACTACTCAAATTTATATCGACGGCGATCCTTACCTAGATTCAGATACAACCTTTGCCGTCCGATCGGCGATCGTCCGATTGCAACAGCATGAAGCACCTGAAGAACTTCAGGCGCGAAATCAAAGTAAGCCGTTTTACACGACTGAGTTTGACTTTGTGCTACAGCCATCCACAGAAGAGCGTCCAGCAACGGATCGATCGCACGACTACGCCATCCACTGAAGATCGTCCGATCGAATATCGATACTTTAAAACAACAATTAACCGAGGAATTCTTGACATGGATAACGTAATAACTCAAGCCAATCCACACACCTCAACAGCTCCCAAAATCACCTTGATTCCCAGTAACTCATTGTTGACTGAGACACCGGAAGCGGGACGGCAATTGGCAGTTGAAATGGCACGGCTAATTATTAAACTAACTCAGCCGGACGAAGAAAAACGCAAGCAGATTCGAGCTACTTATGGTAATGATGCCATGATGCTAATTGCTGCTGGACAAACGGTGGCAACTGAGTTTGCCACGATCGCTGCTGCTAATAATTACTGGCATAAATGAGTGGATAATTACATTCGACAAAATCAATGGAGAAACCGATGAAAAATAAAATACCGCTCTCTCAAGATTCCAGGCTTGAAGCACTATTGTTGCAACGGGGAGAAGATATCGGCACGGTAGGATTGAGAGATTTAAACCGTTATTATGCTCTGCTCAACCACCATTTATTAGAACTCTGTCTGACTAGCAATGAAGCCAATCTGATTTGCGAAGCCTTGAAAAATTATCGATTTGAGGAAGATCCCGATCGAGCGATCGCGATTTGGAAACAAATTGATACTGCTATTCAACAAGATCGTCTCGATCTCAAATGGAGTGTCAACAGTACTTTGATTGGCAAACTTAAAGTGATAAACCATCTCCAAGCTGTTGCCATAGTTGATGCGGTGGAGCGGTATTGGATTGAAGAACGATCCGATCGACCTCACAAATCTTCAGAAAACAAATTGTTTCAAACAGATTTGATTAAATGTTGCGATTCAGCATTATAATTACTCTCTTCCCACCAGAAAAATATAGATCTTATCACGATTCAGTTACTCATACAAATGTCCATTTTTGAACCGCAGAGGCACAAAGAACGCAGAGGATAAAGAACAAAGCCTAATCTATAGTCTTGGAGCGGGAAGGGAGTAGTAGTCCAGAATCACCAGAGTTTGTAAAATCATGAAAAATATAACTGAATCTTCCGATCGATCTTTTACTACCACATTATCAGATTTAATTGAATATCCTGCTAGTGGTATCTTTCGTAAAACCTTGCTAAAAGACAACAATGTTGAATACAATTTACTGTGTTTAGTTGCAGGCAAAGAACTTAACGAACATACTGCCAGTCGAAATGCAGTCATCACAGTAGTAGAAGGCAGTGGAAATCTCAATTTAGCAGGAAAAGATATTGCTTTAGTGCCTGGAGTATTTATATTTATGCCCGCTCGCACGCCTCATGCAGTGCAAGCGCGATCGAATTTAGCATTTATGTTAGCTCTTTCCGAATAGTCCTAATTATTAGAGCGGTAAATTCGTCAGAGCGATCGCAGCAACTTGCCAGGTAAAACTATTGGAATTGGGAGTAAAGATCGTGAAAATTTTGATTCGGGCGATCGTCGGTTTTTTCGCATTCATTGTCGATGTCGTTTATGGCAATCGTCCCTACTCGCGATTTTATCTGCTAGAAACGATCGCTCGCGTACCGTACTTTTCATTTTTATCTGTACTGCATCTCTACGAAACTTTGGGGTTTTGGCGCAAAGCTGACTGGTTGAAGGTTCACTTTGCCGAAACCTGGAACGAACTGCATCATCTATTGATTATGGAGTCATTAGGCGGCAATCGCTACTGGATCGATCGATTTGTCGCTCAACACGTTGCCTTTGCTTATTACTGGATCGTCGTACCGATTTACATGCTGCTACCCAAGTCTGCCTATTATCTGATGGAGTCGATCGAAAATCATGCCTTTCATACCTATGACGAATACTTAAAAAGTCATGAAGCCGAACTAAAAGCTCAACCCGCACCCCAGATTGCCATTAACTACTATTGCGATGGCGATCTCTACATGTTCGATGAATTTCAGACTACTAATCCAAGTCGTGAATTTCGTCGTCCCAAAGTGGATAACCTCTACGATGTGTTCGTTAATATTCGCGATGATGAATCCGAACATGTCAAAACAATGGTGGCACTGCAACAACCAGCAGCATGGTTGACTTTTCACAGTCCCCATACTGTTGTCGAACTGACTCCTGTTGAAGATAAATCTCAAGTCTTAGCTCCAAACATGAGAGGGTGTCTGAAAAGCATAGATCTAAATCCCCCCAGCCCCCTTAAGAAGGGGGAGTAAGAGTCAAAGTCCCCCTTCTTAAGGGGGATTTAGGGGGATTTAGATCTACGATCGAAGCCAATAAGACTTTTCAGACACCTTCTGAGCTACATCAAAGATAATATCGAAATTTAATGTCAAAGTAATTATATCGAAATATTATTTAGAGACATCGATCGGATCGGGAGATTGACATGACTTTAACAACAGTAACCGCAAACACATCTCAAATAAAGACTCTTGCCAAACTCTATCTAGAAGGTAAACCAGCCGAAATTTCTAGCGCAACTATTACTCAACTTTGTGATTGGTTGATGGATGAATTTCATCAATTGCCCATAGATCTCCGATATTCCGACTACATGCGATATGCCAACGCAGAAGAAATGTTTGCAGATATTCAACAAGGTTATCTGTGGGTATCTGCTGAAAATTACGATGCTGCCGTTTATCCCAATCCTGTCTATGGATTTATTTTTCAAGGAATGCACGATTACGACCATTTTTTAACAAATAGCGACTTCAGCCTCGCTGGAGAAATCGTCGCTTACAACTTCACAATAAAACGCGTACCTAGTTTAGAGATCCAAAAGATTATTTACTCCGAAGTTATCTTGCGAACGGCTGCCTATCTTCAGCTAGGACATGCGGCTGCTCCTAAAATTGTTTTTCCATAATATGCGATCGATGGAAGTGAATTAATATGTTAGAAGAATCTTTAGAAAATGTGACTCCAACAGCACCCGCAACCGATCCCCCCAGTGCGAAAAAAGCTGTTAAGGAAAAACCACCCGCAGTTGAATCAAAACCTTTTGCTGAATTTATTCAACAAGACTATTTCCCTGCGTTGACAAAAGCTTTAGCCGAGCGAGGCGTAACCGATCTCCATGTTGCGCTGGAGCGGTCTAAAATCGCCGTTAAGGGGTTTGAAACTGCGCCAGAATGTTCTCAAGTCATCGGTAGCTGGAACGGTGGTAAACGCCAATTTAATATCTATTTCTTGGACGATGATATTCAAGGTCAACGGGCAATTTCCTGTGTCGATTTCGGACATATTGCCAGCACGATCGAGTCTTTCCTCGTCCTCGATCGCAAAATGACGCTCGATCTCCTCGTTTTAGGATTGGTACTTCGGCTCAACAGTCAGAAATGGTTGCTGAGAAATTAGATATATTCATCTATTTTAATTTCTCGAATCGCTCTCATGACTATGCAATCCACTGAAAATCATCCGCTCGTTGGAATCTGGAAGTTATTGTCGGCGATCGGGATCGATCCAGATGGCACGATCGATCCCGATGTGTATGGAGCTAATCCTATTGGCTACATTACCTACACTGAGACAGGGAAAATGATGGTGATGTTTTCCAGAAGCGATCGCCCACCATTGAGTCGAGCTGTGAAATCGCCATTCGATCGGGAGATCTATTCCATCCCCATTGAAGAATGTGGGCAGGCATTTTTAAGCTTCAATGCTTACGCAGGACGGTATCAAATTAACGGCGACACGATTACTCACTTTGTGGAGATCTCCTCCATTCCCAATCGAGTCGGGACGCAGTTAGTGCGGACATTTACCCTGAATGGAAATCACTTCACATTAACAACTCCGTCCACCCCGATCGATGGCGTTCTGAAAGTTTTTAAACTGATGTGGGAGAGATTTTGATGACTGCAAATGCTGCCCTACAGCCTATTCATGCCCCAGTGCCTCATCGCATCAGGCAGATCGTGTTCGCGATTTTGGTAGTTACTTGCGGCGCAGGCATTGCCAATGTTTTCGGTCGGTTCGAGCAACTGCGCCATCTGGCAGCCACCTACTATCATCCCTACCTGATTCAAGCTGGTCTATCGGATAACTTCTATATTTGGTACTTCTTATCCTCCGAAACGCTGTTGGCACTGACCTTTGCCGTGACTGGTGGCATCATCGCACTGCATCGATCGACCACCTATGTAACACTATTTGCAGCGATCGCCCTGATGTTATTTGGAGTCACGGTGCCGCCACCCATGCACGCGCTCGTGACGTTGCAAGGTTCCATTCATCCGCTGCTGTGTTTTGTCCATGCCATCGGATTCGCGCTATTTGTAATTTTTCTCTACATTTTTCCCGATGGTCGATTTGTGCCTCGGTGGACGGTGATACTGTCGATCGTTTTGATTGGCTGGTCGTTGATGTGGCCATTTTATCCACCGTTAAATCCTTACCGATGGACTCATGCACTGCCCTTTCTGGTGCTCAACTTCTGGTTTGCCACAGGCATCGGCATTCAGATCTATCGCTACACGCATATTTCCAGTCCGGTGCAACAGCAGCAAACTAAATGGGTCGTGTTTGGATTGACTGCTGCCGTGTTGGGCGACTTTATCACTCATATTGCCTGGTATATTTTTCCATCCTTACAGAGAGGCCCAGATTGGTTGTTGCAAGTGGCACACCAGCCATTTTTTATTGCTTCGCAGTTACTCGCACCATTGGCGATCGCGGTGTCGATTCTCCGCTTTGGGC
>NZ_PVWO01000386.1 GCF_003003845.1 Chamaesiphon polymorphus CCALA 037
GGTGGATGAGTCGATGGGTGGATGGGTGGATGAGTCGATGGGTAATGAGTGCGTATCCTATCCCCTATCCCCTATTCCCTAAAGCCTAAAGCCTAAAGCCTAAAACCTAAAACCTAAAACCTAAAGCCTAAAGCCTACCTTCTGCAACGCCCTTATAATAGATCGGCTAAATAAATGTCTTTCTCTAATAGACAAGCGTGACCGCTGTTGGGGAGGAGCTTGGTTTTGGATTTGGGTAATAGCTGCTCTAAGATTTGGACTTCTGGTACTGACGGCAATAATCGATCGAGTTCGCCAGCAATGAGGGAGACGGGGATATCGACGATGTTGGGTAATACGGAATGGACGTTAAACTGCCTGAGTAAATCTAGTCGCCAAGCTGCCGACTGGGGCTGCACTGAGAGCATGGCATTGAGCAGGCACTGACGGTCTGGTGCGGCGACGCGATCGGGGTCGATGAGGAAGTTGACCAAAATCCTGGCGGAGAGGGGATAGAGGGCATCTGGGAGCAGTCTGGTTAAGGCACTGCCACTCGCCAACCAGGGCAACCGGACTAATGAAGAAGCTGGATTGATCAGCACTAGCTCGCTAATTTTGTTGGCAATCTGTCCGGCTGTTTGCATGGCAAAACACGCCCCAAATGACTCGCCACAGAAATACAACTCCCGATCTTCGGTGAGTTCGGTCATAATCAGATGTACAGATCGATCGACCAATCCCGCCCAATCGGTCATATCGTTACTAGCAATGGCCAAACAGCGAATGTCAAACCTAGCCGCGAGTGTATCTAGTTGTTTGTATAGTAACTTGCCAGTGCCATCCATACCTGGAAAAAATATAAATAATGGCAGATGTGGCTGGGCGGGTCGCGGCTGAAAAAAACTAATAGGATAAAGCTGCATGGTTTATGCTGAGAGCAGGTCAGCAACTTGTCTTGATAAGGTGGCGGTGAGATCCTTTACTACTTTACCAGCTTGGCGACCGTGGTACTGTTGTTGGTATGGGACGATCGAGAACGGCTTACCGATCCTAATCTCTGCTTGTTGATACACTACAGCTGGATGCCAGCCATCTTTACCAAACAGCGGTTCGGAGGGATCTAATTGATGCAGTACGCTCAATGGCACGGCTGGCCACTGCATCTCCGATCGGGATAAGATACCTACTGGTAAGATTTGGAGATTGCCGACAGCCGCTTGCAACGCTAGATGTGCGAATCCCCGATAGAAAGGACAGATGCCAGTAGGCGGCGGGGTGGCTAGCATCGGAGCCGCACCTTCAGGAAAAATCCCGATCGTTTTACCCCGATCGAGTAGTTCGGTAGAATGGTGCAATAGTTCGGGATACCAGTCATTATTGGTTAGGGGAAAACCGCCACAGCTTTGTAAAACTTCCCGCAAGACTGGGACATTGCCCATATAGCGATGACAGACAAAGTTGATCGGAGTATTGAGAAAACTCGTGAGAATAAAGGGATCGAGGAAGCTCCGGTGATTGGAGACAATCAACAGTGGGCCAGATTGGGGTAGACGGTCGCGGTTGTAAACCTTAACACTCATCCCTAATAAGCCAATGATATCTCTAGCCATGGTGGTTACATAACCGTCGAATGGGGCGATCGACTCCAGTAAGTTCATGAAATTACCTGAAAGGATTTGGCTGGTATAGTTGGGTTGAGGCGTAGTTGAGGGACTCGATACGGGTAGCCGCACTCTTTTATTAAAACTTAATCTTTTCTTTATACTTCCAAGTTTAACTCGATTTTCTCGATCGGGGAAGCTGGAAGTTTAGAACTGATGGCAAAAGCTCCCCAGTGGTAAGCTCTAGCGTAACAATAAATATATAAGTGGTAAATGTTCCAATTGGTATATATCTCAAGGATTTTAGTTTGTTTGCGCTTGACGATCGCTCCCTTCCTACCGATCGAGGCGATCGATCGACCCCTATATTGCCAAAATCTGGGAATTAACTTTATTTATTGCCACAATTGAATTATTTGGTTTCGGCAATGTTAATACAATGTGGCTGGCAATTGGCATGTGTATTATTATCAGAATGGAAATGCGATGTTCTCAGTGTCTTTGCCGCGATTAAATTGCGAAAAATTTGATGACGCATACCCTACTCGATGTTATCTGCGATACAATTTATGAATAATAGATCGATCCTCTGACGATCGAAAATAGCATGGGTATCCGATGATGAAAAGCCACAATCGGCATCAGCGAACTAATTCGGCTCGAAAAGCTTTTAAAAAAGAAATTAGGGACTCGATCCGAGGAGCAGCAAGTGGCTTTTTGTTTGGAATTCCATTACTGTACACGATGGAAGTTTGGTGGATTGGTTCTTATGCCGAACCTTTGCAAATGTTAATTGCGTTACTTACTAACTTTGTTGTTGTCTTCTTGCTAATTCGGACGGAAGGGTTTCGCGGAACGGTCGATACTAAAATGCGCGATGCCTTGATGGACAGTATTGAAACTTTGGCAATTGGATTTGTCTGTACGGCCTTAATTTTGGTGCTATTAAGAGAGATTAGTCTCACGACATCTATCAATGAAGCAGTTGGCAAAATTATTTTTGAAAGTGTGCCATTTTCGCTGGGTGTAGCTGTCGCAAATTCATTTTTAAGTGGCGATCGCAACCAAAATGGTAACGAACAGACATCTTCATCTTCGCAGTCTAAAAACACAGAAATTAATGCCACCCTAGCAGATATGGGTGCAACTTCGATTGGTGCTCTATTTATTGCGTTTACGATCGCACCAACCGAAGAGGTACCCATGTTAGCCGCAGCAATGACTCCTCCTTGGCTATTAGCCACCATCGCCGCTTCTTTACTAATTTCTTACGGGATTGTATTTGTGGCTGGTTTAACCAACCAAGATAAACGTCACCAACAGACAGGTCTATTTCATCAACCGATTACAGAGACTTTAATAGCTTATATAGTTTCATTAATGGCTGGGTTATTAATGCTGTGGTTTTTTCATCAACTCAGTTTTGAAGATCCGTGGACAGTCTGGTTGAGCCATGCGATCGTGTTAGGATTGCCAGCCACAATTGGCGGTGCAGCAGGACGGATAGTCGTATGAGTGAATCCGAACAAAAACAACAGCGATCTGTCGCCGAATGGGTAACGTTCGGCATCGCATCGAGCATTGTGGCTGGAATTGTGGGATTGGTACTTTATAGTTGGGCAAAAGTTGGCAATGAACCCCCAGTTTTAGCGATCGAACAAAGCGGTAAAATCCGTCAAGCTGCGGGCAGTTTTTATGTGCCTTTTACCCTCACCAATAAGGGCGGAGAAACTGCGGATGCCGTACAAGTAACCGCCGAATTGCAGATCGGTGGAAAAGTAGAAGAAATGGGCGAACAGCAATTTGATTTCCTTGCTGGAGGAGAAGCCGAGGAAGGCACATTCTTGTTTAGCCGCAATCCCCAAAACGGTAAGTTAATTCTACGCGTTACTGGCTATCGAAAGCCTTAGCCAATTTCGCGAATTGATAGTTGATAATTGATAATTGATAATTGATAATTACCGCTCTCTGTCCTTTGTATTGTCTGTCGATTCAGAAGTACAGAGGATTGTAGTAATGAACGACCAGGTTTGATTTCGCGGGACAGCGGGGAGGCTTTATACTTTTTTTGTAAAATAAATTCATCACCAGAATTTAGACGGATAATATTAAATAACCAATCATCACCTTCGACAATGGTTTAAACACCGACTAAACCCATTACACTTGCCGACTTTCTCAAGCTACCAGAGACAAAGCCTGCCAGTGAATTCATTGATGGTCGAATTATCCAGAAACCGATGCCCCAAGGAAAACACAGCACCATTCAAGGAGATATTGTGTCAGCTATTAACACTGAACTCAAACCCAGTCGTATCGCTCGTGCATATCCCGAACTTCGCTGCACATTTGGCGGACGTTCGACTGTCCCTGATGTCACAGTATTTAGCTGGGAACGTATCCCCCGCGATGATGATGGCAAGGTTGCGAATGTGTTTACACTCGCACCAGGGACGATTGAAATTCTCTCACCCGAACAAAGCCAGACTAAAGTAGTCCGCAATATCCTTCACTGTTTGAGCAACGGTACCCAGATGGGTTGGCTAATCGATCCCGAAGAAGAACTCATATTTGTCTATTTAGCAGATCGGACGATTTCTGTTTATGAAGAGAAAACCGATTTGATACCCGTTCCTAATTTTGCAACGTCGTTTCAATTAACTATCGATCGACTCTTTAGCTGGCTAGAGGATTAATTGATAATTGATAATTGATAATTGATAATGGTTGTTGGATTAGGGTACGATGCGACGAAATGTTAGACTGATTCGTCCATCTAATACATTAGCTCTTTTGATGGCATGACTCCAAAATTCTTGGGTTTTTTGACTCATATACATCAACGAGCCGTGTGGTAATAAATATTGCAATCGTTGTGAATAATCGGCTTTCGATCGAAATGAAAGTTTCCGTTCGGTACCTAAGGAGATAATAATAATCTGGGTGCCGTCTTCGAGGTTGTCGATTTCATCGGAATGGAAACCCATTTTGTCACGACCATCTTGATAATAATTAATCAAACAACTATTTGGCTCGAACCCTAACGTCTGCTGTAGTCGATCGCAAATCGGCGTGAGAATTGGATGCATTGGTGTGACATCGTAAGTCAAGCCCGAATAATTGTAAGGTAGCCCAAAACAGGCCGTTTTGCGCGCGCTAATGCGTTCGTCCCACTCGATTCGATCGCGTAATTTAATGTATAGTTCGGTGGCATCTTTAGGAGAGAGATAGCCTGGACAAATAGTAACTTCTGGCGCAGTCATTTCTGGATGTCGAACGGATTTGATTGAAGAGTCAGGAATAGAGCTATTATGAATTGTATCTTGAAGACAACAGAAATTCTATATTGGGTTTAACTCATGAAAAATATGCAGATTTTACGGAATGTATTGGTTGTATTAGGCTCGATCGGTAGTTTGAGTGCGATCGGATTGTCTTTTGTCAGTGATGCAGTTGCCAATCCGATCGCAAAAGACAGAATGCAGCGCGTTCCTACCAACATACTTCGGGGAAATTTGGTTCCGCCAAGTGCAGCGGGCGGTGCCTTGTCATACCCAGTTTTTCAAACTGACTGTAGTAAAATTACGGTCAGCTTAACTAATAATGGGAAAGTACTGGCATCTGCTCAAGCTACGGGGACTTATATTACCAACGGCTGTCAATTTAGTCTAGCGTATCAAAATCTGAATACTGTCATGCGCGCCAATAGTCCGAATTTTCAAATTTCGGCAAGTGGTGGTAGAGCTGGCGACTATATTATTTCAGGTAGGGACAGTCTCGCACAACCATTGCCCAGTCAATTCGATCTAAAAGTAGACAAAGCATACACGGGGCCTAAATAATCTATATCTTACTCCCCCCCTTTATCGGCTATCCATTACCCACAGATTAATAACCCAAAGTGGTAGTACTAATGCGTATCGCCAGAGGCGAGGCTCCGCCAACGCGTAGCGTCTCGTAGCGAAGCGTCTCCGAAAAGGAGAAGAGAAGCGCGCTACGCTTCTTACTATTTGACCCTTTGGAGGGGGTTTGGGGGAGCGGCTCGCTCCGGTCGGGTTTCCCGACCATGGAAGCGAGACAAG
>NZ_PVWO01000044.1 GCF_003003845.1 Chamaesiphon polymorphus CCALA 037
ATACGGACTGGTGACGATCGAACAACTCGATCGGATCTACGATTGGATGGACGCCCCATAATAGCTAATCTCGCCTTCAGTTTAAAAATTGATTTAGACCGCCAAAAAGCTCCCAGCTTGCACTGGGAGCTTTTTAAATGGTTTTTAAAAATTCGCTTGCCGAATCGCTAAAACGCTATTGGCTGTCAACGATTAGGAACGTTGCCGATCTTAATATATGATTCTTTGTTATCATACATTCTCTTCCCCGCTCCCCGCTCCCCGCTCCCCGCGCCTGATTAGGCAGCCAGCAATCTACCAAGCAGTGGCACATCGACATAGGTAGCACCTTGAGTATCCCCTTGGATGATTTGACAAGGACGATCTGGTTCGCCCAAATCGGATAAGACTAGCTTGGCACGATCGAAATGATGATTTTGAGTATAGTCATTAATAGTAACGATCGTCGTCAGTCCGGCATCCATCGCCGAAATCAGACCATTTTCGGAATCTTCAAAGGCCAGACAATTGGCTGCTGGTAGCTGCATCTGCGCTAAGACGTAATCGTAGATATCAGAGGCAGGTTTCTTCTTGGGGACGATATCGCCTGCGGCAATAACTTCAAACCAGTTAGATTCGATATTGTTGGCTAGCAACGCGAAGACATTTTCTGGGGTGGTGGTAGTCGAGATTGCCAGTCGCAGATTGGCAGCTCTAGCCGCCGTCAACAGCCGCTTAACACCAGGGCGAAGGGGAATGCCACCGCGCTCTAATAACTGGGCGTAATATTGATTTTTGGCCTTATGTAGCTCGGCGATCTTGCTATCTTCCATCCGCACGTCTGGACGGTAGGTATCTAGATAAAAGCGCATCCGCTCTTTACCGCCAGTAACGGCCAAAAGTTTGCCATATAATTCGATCGACCAATCCCAGTCTAGTCCGGCATTTACAAATGCTTGATTGAAAGCTACCCGATGTCCGTCGCGCTCGGTATCGGCTAAAGTCCCATCGACATCAAAAATTAGTGCTTGTAACGCGCTCATATCCATCACCTTCCTCTGTTTCAGTTATCTAGTGATGTTATCACTCCTATCGGCAGATTGCTCGATCGAGTGCTGTGGAGTCGTTACGCCGATCGGTGCCAAACCCTTATAATATAAGGATGGGGATCGGCGGTAAATATCGATACTCCGCCATCTGTGGCAAGTAAAAGTAATAGTTCATTTCAGAACGCGATCGCAATTAAGAGACTATGGCACAACTCGAAACTAGAACCGAACCGATGGTGCTGAACATGGGGCCGCACCACCCATCGATGCACGGGGTTATGCGGCTGATTGTCACCCTCGACGGTGAAGATGTTGTAGATTGCGAACCCGTCATCGGCTATCTACATCGCGGCATGGAAAAAATTGCTGAAAATCGCACCAATATCATGTTCGTGCCCTATGTCAGTCGTTGGGACTATGCAGCGGGGATGTTTAATGAAGCGATTACAGTAAATGCTGTCGAAAAACTCGCCAATATTCCCGTCCCCAAGCGTGCCAGCCATATTCGGGTAATTATGCTCGAACTCAACCGGATTGCCAATCATCTGCTGTGGCTTGGCCCCTTTATGGCAGATGTCGGCGCGCAGACTCCGTTCTTTTACATCTTCCGCGAACGGGAGATGATTTACGATCTGTGGGAAGCAGCGACAGGCTACCGGATGGTCAATAATAACTATTTCCGCGTAGGTGGCGTGGCGGTAGATCTACCTTACGGTTGGATCGATAAATGTAGTGATTTTTGCGAATACTTTTATCCTAAAGTCGATGAGTACGAACGCTTGATTACTAATAATCCGATCTTTCGTCGTCGGGTGGAAGGCGTCGGTACTATCAACCGCGAGGAAGCAATTAATTGGGGCTTATCTGGCCCAATGTTGCGGGCTTCTGGCGTGAAATGGGATCTGCGGAAAGTCGATAGCTACGAGTGCTATGACGACTTCGATTGGGATGTCCATTACGAGACGGCTGGTGACTGTCTGGCGCGCTATTTCGTGCGGATTCGCGAGATGCGGGAATCGGTGAAGATTATTCGTCAAGCCATCGCCGCTTTACCAGGTGGTGCCTACGAAAATCTCGAAGCCAAACGTCTCGCCGCAGGGCCGAAATCCGAATGGGACGGGATGGATTATCAATATGTCAGCAAGAAAATTGCCCCGACATTTAAGATTCCCAAAGGCGAACATTACGTCCGAGTTGAAAGTGGCAAAGGTGAGCTAGGAATCTTTATTATGGGCGACGATAATGTCTTCCCCTGGCGGTGGAAGATTCGCGCGGCTGACTTTAATAATGTCCAAATTTTACCGCATCTACTACGCGGCGTGAAGGTAGCCGATATCGTCACGATTTTAGGAAGTGTGGATATTATTATGGGTTCTGTCGATCGCTAGTAATTCGGCGCAGTTAAACTATATTATCGATCGACTAATCCAAGGCTAATTTGGATTGCTCGATCGATTTTTTCTATTGTTGCCTCACTAACAATGCCAAGTTTCTTTACTAATCTTTGTCGATCGATCGACCGGATTTGATTTAATAATACTACTGAATCTCTGTCCAAGCCACCTTCTGGAGCGACGATAGAGACTTCTGTTGGATATAAAACTCGGTCGAACTGTGAGGAAATCCCAGCAACAATGGTAATGGGACTGAACTGATTAGATGTATCATTCTGAAGAATTAAAGCTGGACGAGTTTTCTGAAGTTCTGCTCCCAACGTTGGGTCGAAGTTTACTAAATAAATTTCACCTCTAAGTGGATGAGCTAATTTGGATCTTGCTGCCATACTTCTTCTTCTAAATTAAACCAATCTTCAACCAAGCTCAAATCTCGCTCGCTTCGATGAATTGCTCCTTCACGAAGTTGCTGCTTGAGTAGTTGTTTTTGCTTATCGATGACATAAAAATTGATAGCTTCATCAATAAGTTGACTGCGACCTTCTTGCGCTGTTAAGCTATCGATTAATTCGAGCGTTTTCTGAGGAAGCGTGATGTTGATTTGCTGGTACATTATCTCACAATAGTACGATCGTAAATATACATGTTTGCTCGGTATTATTAGTATAATCGAGATATTAGCTCCGCCGCGATCTTCTAATGTTACCTACCGTTATTTTACCTGGCTACCTCGAAAGTGCTGATGTTTATCTGCCGCTTCAACAAGCTTTAACCGCACTCGGTACGCCAACTACGACAGTACCACTGCGCAAACGCGATTGGTTGCCAACACTCGGCGGTCGATCGATGATACCGATTTTGCGACAACTCGATCGCACTGTTAATGCCGCCTTAGTAGATAATAAAGCCACACAAATCAATCTGATCGGACATTCCGCAGGCGGCTGGATTAGTCGCATTTATTTAGGCGATATTCCTTATACAATTCATGGCGATGTCACCGAAGCCGAGCAATTATGGAATGCCAAAGCTAAAGTTGCCAATCTAATTACACTGGGAACTCCGCATATTAGCGGCGAACGTTGGACAAAAAAAAATCTCGACTTTGTCAACGATAATTACCCAGGAGCCAAGCATCCCGAAGTTAGATATATTTGCGTTGCAGGTAAATCGATCTACGGCGAAAAAAAGTTCGGTCAGTGGTTGGCATATAGTAGTTATCAGCAAACTTGTGGGGAGGGCAACACTTGGGGAGATGGAATTACCGCAATTAAGGCGGCGCATTTGACTGGTGCGATAAATATCACGATCGAAGGTGTCAAACATTCACCACGGACGCCTGGGATTTGGTATGGTTCGCCAGATATTTTACCGCAATGGGTTGGTTATCTCAGTTAAACTAATTGATAATTGATAATTGATAATTGATAATTAGGTTGTTAGGTTGGGTATTTAAATCTCTGTTTTTATCGATTTTATATCTATTAGCTATCCTTCAAATAAATCGAAAGTAAACAAGTTGATGTCCGACAATTGAATGATGTATATCACAGCGTAGTTTCGATCGGGTTTAGACAATGGAGCTACATTAAGTTATTAAATTGTCATCTGTCATGAAACTCAGTTCATTTGTCGCCCTGATTGGCTCGCTCGCAATTAATGGATTCAATACTTTCCATCAACCTGCTGTTGCCGAGCAATTACCTCCAGCTCGACATATTGCCGAAGCACTCAGTCCGGCAGATGTGAGTCATAGTAAGACAGATGGTCTGACGATCGCAAAAATAGGCCAGAAGTATGGATATAAAGATGCTAATGGTAAGCTAGTAATTCCCGCTCGCTTTAATAATTGCTATGACTTTTTTGAAGGTCTAGCTGCTGTTGAAATTAATGGTGAGTGGGGTTACATCGATCGATCTGGCGAGATGGTTATTCCAGCTCAATTCGATCGTGCTGGCAGTTTTGATGGTGGTTTAGCCCTCGTCCAGCTAGATGAAAAGTGGGGCTATATCGATCGACAAGGCGAAATTGCTGTCACACCAATTTTTGAAGAAGCCGAGACCTTTAGTGAAGGTTTAGCTAAAGTAAAAGTTGGTGAGAAGTGGGGCTATATTAATAGAAGAGGAACTTTAGTTATTGCCCCAATTTTTGATGAAGTCGATAGTTTTCATAACGATCGAGCTTGGATTAGAATCGATAAAAAAGTGGGTTATATCGATCGCACTGGTAAATTTTTGCAATAAATAACCTAAGTTGCTAGCAAAAAAGTGTCGTTTTGAGTTGTGACAAGCTGCGATCGAATCTACAATTGAGAGTAAATTCAAAAAAGTTCGCATGACAGCTACGACGGGAAAAGTGCCAGGAGGACAACCAACGATCGTCAGGATCTTCCATTGGGTAAATATGATTAGCCTATTTGGGATGATTGCTAGTGGGTTGCAGATTTATAATGCCAATCCCGTATTTGGCGGACGCGAAGGCTGGCATATTCCCTGGCTACTAACGTTGGGAGGCTGGTTAGCTGGCGGACGCAATTGGCATTTTGCTTTGATGTGGATTTATGGCATCAACTTGTTAGGCTATGGTATTTATGTCTTTTGGACGCGCAGATGGCGCGATCGATTTATTGCAACTGGAGATATCAAAGCACTTCAAGCTAGCAGCAATATCAAGCGACGCAACTATGCTTGGCATCGGTTAGTTTATACGAGTATTATCCCAATTTTATTACTGGCGATCGCGACGGGTTTGGCAATGTACCAACCCGTCCAATTTTATTGGTTATCTTCAATATTTGGTGATTGGCAATCGTTACGAACGGTACATTTTATGACCGTGCCACTCGTTTTATTATTTACTTTCGTTCATTCTAGTTTGGCCTTAGGTATCGGTGAAGGCAAGATTGCAACAGCATTTTTAGAAATTAAAAATATTAAATTAATTGGCAATCGATAATTGGGCTGTTAGGTGAAGATTTAGAACCTCCCCTTACGCTGGGAATGATTGACTGTGCTTATAATATTGATGGTGTTGGGTTTCGTGCCTCTACCCAACCTACATACTATTCACTATCCAATATCAAAATGAACGAAATACCCGAGGAATCCGATCGCATATCCCGTCGTCAAATATTACAATGGGCGGGTGCTGGTTTATTTGTAAATATTGCTGGGACTTTGCTCTACGATCCGATCGGGCGAATTTCGATGCCTGCGAATGAAGCATTTGAAGCCTTGTTATTATCATCGAAACCAACGCCAGAATTTCCAATTTCGGCGATCGAACCAGACAAGCTGATTGTCAATAGTTTTCGGGGGACGCCCACGATCGATTTAGCAAATTTCAAATTAAATATCTCTGGAGCGGTAAACAACCCCTTAAGTTTAAAGATGTCCGATATCCAGCAATTTCCATTGACATCGATGGTCATCCGTCAGGTATGTGTGGAAGGCTGGGCGGCGATCGTGCAGTGGGGAGGCGTAAGAATGCGAGATTTATTGACTTTAGCTCAACCTCGATCGGGTGCTAAATATGTCTATTTCAAATCTGCCGATGGTTATTATGAAAGTTGGGATTTGGCATCAGTAGTGCATCCACAAACTTTATTAGCCTATCAAATGAATGGTCGAGATTTACCTAAAGAAAATGGTGCTCCGTTGCGACTGGCGGCACCGATTAAATTGGGGTACAAGCAAAGCAAATGGGTAAGAGAAATAGTTGTCACCGAAAAGTTGTTACCCAAACGTGGCTACTGGGAAGATTTGGGCTACGAATGGTTTGCTGGCTTGTAATCGATCGATATTGAAATCTGGCATGGTTAGATTAGCAGATAAAAGAGCTAGAACCGCGCGCTAGCTGCCGCTCTCGATCGATCGTGCTGTTGGTTAAGACAACTCTCGATTGCTATTTTCAAATTTTTGCTAGACACAGCTAGATAGATGTGTTATTATAGAGAGATGCGCTGGTGTAGCTCAGTTGGTAGAGCAGCTGATTTGTAATCAGCCGGTCGGGGGTTCGAATCCGTCCACCAGCTTACTCAAAATCCTCATTTCTAGAATCTCTAAGAATGAGAAAATCTATCGAACAAGGGGGAATGACGATTGTCATTCTCCCTTGTTTTTTGTTTCGATCGAATCAATTGGCTCTAGCAGGTGCCAAGTTCTAGCGATTTGGTATTCGATCGATAGTTTAATATCCAGCTTGCCAATGCGATCGCGATCGCACTCGATCTCCGTTCTCTCAATTAAGATACGAAACAGCATTGCCAAACTAAGTGTCATAAGTCAATAACAATCAAACTCACCAACAGCGGTGACAGATTTGGCATCAATTTGGGGCAATATAAACATACAACACTTACAGATCGATAGTATTACTCAAACTTAGATGCGCAATCGTCGGTAGTAGTGATATTGCCGTTAATCGATCGTCTACAGACATATTTGTAAGTCTTGTATATTAAAACTCTATCTTTTTGCGTGTATTAGGTAGAGATTGCCATTACATCCCTCCATATTGACTAGCCGACTATGAATAAGCCGCAAAACCGCGATTGCCAAAGGCAGATAAAAGGTCGATCGACCCTGTTTCAATTCATGCTGCGCGCGCAACAGATTGCCCAACAGGAGCCAAGAACGGATCGAGGTTATGCGATGATGACGATCTCGATCGTCTCAGTCTTGATATTTAGTGTGCTGGCCGCATACATGACAATTGCCAACCTCAGTAAGTCATCGACAAATGCTTCTGTAGATGCTAACAATGGTTTTTATGTTGCGGAATCAGGATTAAACAAACGAGCAGAACAGCTTCGCCAAAAGTTCGCTAATACGATTACGCCTTCTGCTGGTTCTGGAACTACGCCAACAAGTATTGTTAGTTGCTTTTCGGTGCTAACAACAGCTAGTCTTACTAGCAATGATTTTGAATGTCGAAACTATCTATTCGAGCACAGCGATCGTAGTTCGGTTAAAGTAAAAAATCTGGGTAATAAGGATGCTATCGGTGGGAGTACAGAAGTAACAGATCGAAATCAAACTCTAGACTATACTGCTTTTACATATGTAAAACCCGAACGAGATTACACCACAACACCACCTGCTTCTACGGTCATTAGTCCAGGAGAGCCGTTTGCTGGATTAAATGCTTTAGAGTATAGATATACTATCTATTCTACTGCTAGAAAACTCACCTCACATTATTTAACAGATCCAGGATTCACAGCAGCCGAAATTGAGGCAAAAAATCGATCGACTCGAATTACTGGAGATGCGGCATTAGTTGAATCATATAATGCTAAAAGAGCTGCTGCTTTGGACGTCGCAGAAGCAGTTAGCAAAAGCAGTACCAATATTGTCTTGCAAATGGACTTTAAGAGTCGGGTAGTGCCACTGTTCCAGTTTGCAGCTTTTTATGAAGACGATCTAGAGATGGATTCGCAAATGCCAATGAGCGTCAGTGGCCCCATCCATACCAACAGCGACTTGATGGCGATGTCTTATAGCATCAATCAAGATCCAAGTGTCAGTGGGAAAGTTGGATATCCATCAGTGACGTTTTCGGATGCTAACGTCCGTGATGGGACGAGATTATTAGGCAAAGTTACTGCGGCTGGCAATATCTATGCTGGAGTTGCGGCACAAACCTGGACGCCAGGAACGCCAGCTTGTGGAACGACAAATAATTGTGGGGTAATGTCGGTTTATAAAGGCAGTGGCAGTCTGACAAGTAGAGATAGTTACTATTACTTTCCTGACAAAACTTTCGATAAAGCCAACACCCCAAAACTCACAACAGCTCAAATAGCCGTGTTTGGCGACAGAATGAAGGACAAAAGCGGTGATGTCAAACGACTCAGCCCACCCAAGCCAGGATTTTTACGCGAGGCAAACTACAAAACTGGAGAAACTGGTCTGTATTATGGCAAAGCTGACATGCGGATAAAATTTTATCCCAATCGATCGATGCCGTTTGATTTTACCTCGATTCAAAATGGATCGGGCTGTAGTCTGACTACCTATAATATTCCCAGCGATCGTCAAGGTTCTGGTGCGCTGACTTGTTCGCAATTGACTAAAGGACAATTGCGGAGTCTCCAGCAGCCAGTATTATTCGTCCCCACAACGGCGACTCTATCGACACCCGATCGAGATATTCTCAAAGCACTAAGAGTAGCCATTGCTTCCTCCCCTACTGTCTTAACTCTAAACGACCTGAATAATCTGGCGATTCCGTCAACACCTGGTACTTGGGGAAAAACTTTTCGGGATATATTGGCTGCCAATTCTTTACCAGCACCATCGGCAACCCTAAAGGCCAAACAATTGGTAGAGACGATCGCCTCAGGTAGTTCCTTTTTACCACCACCAATTCAGATCGTTAGTGGTAACACTCCATCTACAGATCTAAATGTGAATGGCAGTTTTTACAACCAGCTCAAAGGTGCCTGGATGACAATGTTGCAAACTAATATTGGCAGCCTTACCTATTGGAATGGCTTTGGTACGTATGTGGAATCTACGGATCCAACTACCTTGACATCAGGCTATGCTCCTGCCATAACGCCTACAATCTCATCGGGAATACCTATAGATCGACTAGCTTTTAAAACGAAGGCTGCCGATACTAGTAAGGCAGATTTGGCAGGGAGTTTTTTACACCAAGGACTTGCCTCCGAAGATCTCACTGAGGGTGGTTTGGTGCTATATGCAAGTGTCAGCGACGATCTTAATGGTGACGGCACAACTTCGGCTACCGAAATTGTTGCTACCAGTACTAGTAATAATGGTTCGATTCCAGGCAAAGATGCTGATGGCAACATTATTACAGAGGTTGACTATTATCGAAAATATAACGGAGATGGTGGTGTCAAAAGAAGAAGCCCTTACGCCTTTGTATTTAGTGGTGGATCGGAGCTACCAGGCCCATTGACGATCGCGACAGATCAAGCAGCTTATCTTCAAGGTGACTACAATAATCCAAATGTTACTCCTGGAACCATAGCAGCGGGCACACCTTACGTACCTAGCAACAGTCTGACTGGCGACAGTACTGTCACGCCACCAATTGTTGGTAGTGTACTCGGATTCTATCGACAACCTGCCGCAATTATTGCCGATACAATTACAGTTTTATCAAATCAATGTGTGAATAATAATGGCAGAGTTGGTAGGGTGGGAACGGGAACGGTTAACTGTGGGAGTAGCACCGCAGCCATCGGAAGTTCGAGTCAGTCCCAAGTCGCCAATGGTATTGCTATTAATGCGGCTTTCTTATCTAACTTAATGAAAAGTGGGACTAGAAATGCAGATGGATCGTATACAGTTATCGCTCTAAATGGAGGACTCAACAAGTATATGCGGCTGCTAGAAAACTGGGGAGGATCGACCGCAGGAACTCAATATAACTATAGTGGATCGATGGTTAGCTTGGGAGAACCACTAGAATCTAGTGAATTACCTAGTGGTGCTGGAGTACCTAGACGAAATTTTAATTTTGAACCACGTTTTAATGCTCTGAGTGGTTTGCCGCCACTGACACCAAGTGCCGTTTACCTGCGGCAGGATGTATTCAAGCGGAATTATTAAATTAATTATCGAGCTATTCAATCACAGCCAAATTCCGCCCATTTCTATGCAGAACGGGCGGGTTTTTACGCACAAATTAATAATATTCGACAGGCGATCGCGGATAGCGATAATATATATCTGCAATTCTAATATCTGAAATTTTAACCAATCTACCACTTAATAAAAATGGCTCTGTCATAGACAGAACCATTAACTCATCAGAAGTTATAATTTAACTCAAAATGCCTAGTGAACTACACCAGCTTGCTTGGTCATATCGATCGGTTTAATCAGATATAAGCGGAGTAAGTTGAAACCCATCGACGCGATCGTGGGGAGATTTTGAATCTTTTTCAACCACTTAGGTGTGGTGGATTGTGCTGATGCTACTAATTTTAGATAGCCTGCGGCACACTTGTCTAAAAGTGGGAAGAACTTGGAGTTATCTACATCTAAAATTACAGGGAAGATACGTCCCGCAGTTTTATTGGTTTCTTGGATCACTTCGATATCGAAATCGCGGCTATTCATACCCAAAATTCCGTAGAATTTGCTTTCGCGATCGCGGAGATACATCGTCGCAAATACAGCCAACAAGAAGAACCGACACCAGAGTTTAGCTCTGAAATCATTCAGGAGTTGGGGTTGCGATCGCATCAGGGCATCGAAGAAGTCACCGTGACGATTCTCATCTTGGCACCAGTTATCGAAGAAATGGAAGATCGGGTAGATCCGATGTTCGGGATTTGCTTCTAAGTGACGGAAAATTTTGATATATCGCCAGTACCCAATCTTCTCGGAGAGGTAGACTGAGTAGAAGATAAATTTGGGTTTGAAGAAGGTGTAATTGTGATTTTGAGTCAGAAAGCCCAAATCTAGCGAGAGTCCAAAGTCAGCCATCGCTTTGTTGAGGAAGCCAGCATGACGGGCTTCATCGCGCGACAGCAGGTTAAAGCCTTCGGCGAGGAGAGGATTCTTGTCCTTGAGCTTACGGCTGAGTTCTTTGTAGAGCAGGAACCCAGAAAATTCAGAAGTGCAAGAGCTTTCGAGAAACTCGATAAAGATCTGACGGGTTTCGGCGGGGAGATCGTCCCAAGAGCGATCGAATCTTTCATCCCTTACGAAGTGGGTGCGGTTATAATCAACCCGAAATTCTTCGATAATCGCTCGCAACTCATCTTCATTGCCTGAGAGATCCATTTTCGCCATCTCTTCAAAGTCGGTGGTGTAAAACCGAGGTGTGAGGAGAGTTTCTTTGGCGGGGCGTTTGACACCCGGTCTGATTTCATCGAATGATGATGGTTTTTTAAGGGAATCTACCATAATAATTTGTTTTATAACTAAATTCGATCGCCATTGACGTAAGGATTTAGCCTAGATATGTCGCTGGCGCAGCCTCTTTGGTGGAGAATCTGCTATTCGTGCATTTTACCAAGTCTAGACTGGCTCGGCAGTGGTTTTGTGTTAAGAGTTACAACAAGGGTCTAACTCTAGCAACGCCAAATGGCAGGAAGTTACAACATAGCCGAGCCGTGCTGAAAATCGATCGTTGATGCTGTTACTGGAGAGCAAATTGCGGCGTTGCTGGATTCAAGTATGAAATGCTAGAGATGGGAGCGGGGAGCGATGCGCGCTCGTCGGGTTTCCCGACGGGATAGCGCATCAAGACAGCGGGGAGCGGGGAGCGGGGGAAAGAAATACAAAAACAGGGAATCATACCTTAAATCAGCAACGCCCAAATTGCATCAACGATCGCATAATGTTCGCGACAGCAGAATTAGATCCCCATCACTTCCTTGACTTGAGTCAAAAACTCTCCTTCGATTTTAATAATTCCATCGGTAGATAGGAGAGTTTCGAGTTCGTAGATCGCGTTGCTTTTAAACACATCACTTCCCAATCGTCGATCGATATCTTGAATTAGCTCTTTGATTTTGAGCGGATCGTTCTTAATTGCTCTTACCTTGGGGATAGTTGTTTGCAAGTAGAGATCGAATGACGTGCCCGATTCCCACGGGAGCCGTGCGGACTGAGCTTCAAGAAAATCTTGTTCGGCAAGTGAGACTAGTGTATCTGAGTACATTCCCAATAAACACAAATCTACAAGTGCCTCTCGTTGAACTTGATTGGTTTCGCTGGAGCAATCGAACAACTTTTGGAAAAAATTCTGCATAGTTCCCTCTTGAGACTTAAATAATGATGTTAAACTCCACATCGATCTTACCTATTGGATCGTATTTCTGACAGCATTTTTACAGGTAATAACTTGGCTTATTTAACTGGAGTGCATCGATCTGTAAATCGCCGAACGCTCGATCGAGTTGCATCGCCTGTCGATCGAGATCGATCGTGTGGCTGACAAAGTACTCAAGATCGGGAAACAAGCGATCTCTAGAGATGTTCGCGGCATAAGATCCGCCATCAAATTGCCAATGTTGTTAATGCAATCAGACAACCGAATTGAATGGCTAAACAGTACACTCGCAACATGGGATTTATCCCTGCGATATGAATTAATGAGTGGATTAACCGAAATGTAATGTAAGCAATAACTAGCAGATCGATCGCCGTTCCAGAAATCCCTCGCACCGTCAACAAAAACACCACCCCTAAATACAACGGCAAATTTTCAACCAAATTAGATTGAACTCGATATAGTCGCCAGAATAAATTTTTTTCAGTTTGGGGGTTGCCGAAATCTTGCGCCGCACCACCCGTTGCTAAGTGTCGAATTCTAACTGTCAGCAGGAGACAAACGATCGAAATCGTCCAGCCGATCGAAACTACCAATCCCCACAATGGGACGGTCATCGATTGAATTTGTGGCATGTTTTTTTATGCGAAACAACTATAAATAGTTTAAAAAATTCAATAGTTAGACCGCGAGGAAAAAGTTGCTCTTTTTGAGGATATTCTTGCGCTTAGGATTGCCGCCATTGGCTGGGTGTCTTACCTGTAATGCTCTTAAAACAACGATTGAGATGAGATCGATCGCAAAAACCGACTCTCAAGGCAATCTCAGAAATATCTAAATTACTCGATCTCAATAAGTATTTTGCTCGATCGAGCCGCTGCTGTAAAATATATTGGTGTGGTGTCACGCCCAGACTTTGCTTAAATAAGCGCAAGAAGTGATAGGGGCTAATATTAGCGATCGCGTTCAAATCTACCAGCTTTAAATTTCCATCGAGATGGGCGTTGATATAGTCGGTGACTAACTTCAATGTGGCAGCAGATAAGCCATTAGCATAGCTAGAAAGCTTGGGAACGGTCGTACAGTAGTTGCGGAGTAAATGAATTGCTAAGGCTGTTCTGAGGCTATCTACAAGCAAATTACCGCCGATTCCACCCGTTGCTAATTCCGAGCTTAAGGTGGCAAAAATGCCTTGAATTAAATCGTCTCGATCGTTCATAAATCGAGGCGTGAGTTCGATTCGATCGGGATTTATCCAGTCTTGTCCGATGTGTTGAAGGAGTGCGGGTTCGATCGCTAAAATGCCAAATCGAGCCGTGGTATTCCAATTGCAGCGATGGTCGATTCCGGCTGGAATGATGGCAATATCGCCCAATTGTCGCCGTTCTGTTTCCCGCTTGCCAGCCAGCCAACGTTCGCCGATGGCAAACACGTTATCTTCTGGTATATTTGGCAATCCACAAGCCATGACGTGCATGGTATGTTGATGCTCGGCAATCTCAAATTTGGGCTGTTGGTGAAGTTCGACATAGAGATTTTCCCAGCCGGAACTAGTCAGAACAGCAGGATTTGGCACAAATGGATCGGACGCATTTGCTTGGCGATAATCGATCGTTTTTGTAGGCGGTGGTGACAAGCTCATCGAATTTTGTGGTGAGTAAATCTGCGGATACTCCCCTGCATATTAATTCTGAATATTCGATCGAGTTGTTTGTATGAGCTAGTATCGATCTATTTTTGCAGGAGATTTATCGATTTAATAAAATACACTGTTCGCTCGGCTTCTCTAAATCCAGTTTTGGTATGAAACTCATGACTTGCCGTGTTTTCAACTAAGGCATCAGATGCAAGTTCGATACACCCCTGGGCCAACGCCCATTGCTCGGCATACTCAACCATTGCCTTACCCACACCTCGATCGCGATATTCATCTTTGACATAGATACCTTCAATATAACCTACAGGACTCTGTGTTGCCTCAGGAACGTATTCATATCGTAGCGAAAGATTCATAAACGCGATCGCTTTTCCAAGATCGTCCCGAACGATAAATGCTGCTTCACGATCGGAATCTAAAATCTCTGTTAAAATCTCTTGCATTTCGTCAGATGAATAATCTGGCCAAAGCTTTAATGCCAAATCTAGCCATTCATTAAAATCATTTTGGGCAATTTTGACAATTTTCATGACGACATTTTGCTATTTTATTGGTACTTTTTGCCTGTCAATAAAAGCATAACATTATTATTTCACGGCAAGCAGTAATGAGACTGAATGAAGATCGAGAACGAGAAGGCAAAGTCATGTCACTCTAAACTGGATAATTTTTTAGATAAATGACTCTTTCCGTCACCGTTGTCAACCAGACAATCGAACGTCAACATAGCTTTGTACGAGAAATTAGTTAGATTTTAGAGATTCGACGTGCGGTGGTGCTATCGACATTACCTTGGTACCAAGCCGCACCCTTTGAGAATCGATCGGTAATAGTTTATGCTGGAGCGTGGGCACAACCGCCACAATGAGATCGATAACTTTATGCGAAAACTCCTGTTTCTCCTGCCTGGAACCACCCAAAAATTTCACTGTGGGGGCTTATTTGCCGAACTAAAAACGATCGAACTAGTCAAACAAATCTGCCCCGTCGAAATTATCACCTACCGCCAACGAGAGCCAGACAAGGCATATTTAGACGACATTTTAGCCAGCAAGCCGCAGGATGCGATCTTCGTCGTCAGTTGGGGCTTTGATGTTCCCAAATTAGTCGCGCGCTTGCGCGGCTACCCGACAATTTATCACGCCCACAGTTCTGAATACGGCTTTCGACTCCCACCCCAAATCCCGATCGTGTGCGTCAGCCGGAATACACTAGGATATTGGGGACAAAGATCTCCCCACGCGCTGTTATACTATTTGCCCAATCAAATTTCTGATGAATTTGTCAATCGCCAAACAGACAGATCGATCGATGTCTTAGTCCACTCTCGCAAATCTTCAGACTATTTATTAAAACAATTAATTCCCGCACTCCAGCCCCATTGCAAAGTTGAAATTATCGAAGGATTTGTCGATAGTTTATCAGAATTATTCAATCGATCGCGCGTGTATTTGTACGACTCCGCCGAATACTGGGCAACTCAAGGCGTCACCGAAGGATTTGGCTTGCAACCATTAGAAGCAATGGCTTGTGGCTGTCAAGTATTTTCGAGCGTCAATCATGGCTTATCAGATTATTTAGATCCGGGATTTAATTGTTACAAAATTGCAGGTTTTAGCACCGCCTACGATGTCGATCGCATTTTAGAAGTAGTTAAATCTGCTGCACCAGTCAATAATCTAGAATCCCTACTCGCCGAATATCGCACGGCAAATATCATGTCGCGCCTTCAGGTAATTCTAAGCGAGATCGACAGGTTTTTCGATCGTGTCAATCTGAATAAGTCCGATATGCTAGATTTTAGCGATCGACGGATTTTGCAGCTAAGACTATCAAAAGCTCTTAAGAGTATTCAGAAAAAGCTCAAACGTTAGACGATCGATATCGACAATGCGATCGAGATCGATGCCCATCCTCCATCCAATCTGACAAAGCACTTAGAAGTATATTATCCTTCGATCTATCGAAAATTTTCATGCGATTTTTTAAGAAAAAACGGTATATTATAATTGCGATCGCCACGCTCATTGCAGCGATACTGTTTTATGCTTTTAGCATCGAGCCAAATCTTTTTGTAGTAACCGAGCATCGACTCAATTTAGAAACTGCTGTCGATCGCAGTAGATTGAAGCTCGTCCAAATTAGTGATTTACATCTAAAAAAGTTTGACGATCGCGCTCGAAAAATTGCCGACAAAGTTAACCAACTCCAGTCAAATATTATCTTATTCACTGGCGACTCGATCGATAAAGCCGAACAGCTCAGTGGTTTCGAGCAATTTTTATCACAACTCGATCGCCAAACGACTAAATATGCCATTTTGGGTAACTGGGAATATTGGGCGGGAGTCGATTTGACAGCTCTCAAAAAGCTCTATACCACTTACAATTGTCGGTTACTAGTTAACGAAACTGCTTTGTACAAGCAAGGAGATCGCCAGCTATTAATTACTGGAGTAGACGACCTAGTTGGTAAGCCTAATTTGCTCGCATCGCTGCAAAAGATCGAACCTCAACCCAATCATTTACTACTAGCTCACTCACCAGCATATCGAGACGCATTCTCTCCAGCTGAGTTAAAAATACTCTCAGCATATCAACCGCAATATATGCTCTCAGGACATACTCATGGCGGTCAACTAGCTTTTTTCGGCTTTGTACCTTTACGACCGCCCAATAGTGGCAATTATGTAAGTGGTTGGTATCGAGGTAGTCCTATTTCCTTGTATGTATCGCGAGGATTAGGTGTGTCAGTATTGCCAGCAAGAATTGGCACGGTACCCGAAATTAGCTATTTCGAGTGGTCGTTGAAATCACAAGGTAGCTATTGTGTTTGCTATCGGCTTTAGAACGATGAAAATATAAATCGAATCGATATTTTATCTATGAATAATCGATTGAATCGCGACCGATATTTATAGAATTAGACCGACAATTTGTGACTGAGCTTTTGCCTATAGCGATCGCCACAACCTGTAAACATTGCAGCATTATGCTCCGAATATATTCAACAATTGCATACTTATACGGATACTCGTTATGTCTGGGGTGGTGAAAATCGGCTCGGTTAGGTTGGGTTGCGAACGCGATCGAATCCCCAATCTTCCCAAAATCTCATCTCAAACAGATCGGGATCCTTTTACCATGCTCAGTTTGGCGTCCTCCTTAGATCGATGCGCAATTATACAGTAAAAAAATCTAAATGCAGCGATCGGGATACGATCCGAAGTCACTGACCTATGATAATATTCGTGCAACTATATTCATCGAATAAAAGTAAACCCATGCCTGCTGACTATGTAAAGCTCGCACAGACCTACCTCCAAATCTACCCAGCACGGGAGCAGAGTTACTTTGCTGCACTCACCCGGTTTACAGGTGAATCAACGCAGACCATATCATCAAATTGGCTCAAAGCCGAGTATCTCAGACATAAGCTGAGCAAAAAAGTTAGCGGTTTACCAACCAATGGTTCTACCGCCAGAGTCAAAGTTGTCAGTTAATCGATCGATCTAAAGTTTTTGCATAGACAAAAGGCAGTTGTGAAGAGCGGTTTTAATTCCGTCCGCACAACTGCCTTTTCCGTAAACGGGTTTTAAACCCTATGTTGTCTTACCTTTCGATCGTGTAATAGAGTTAAAGCGGAGAGCGGGGAGCGGGGAGCGGGGAGAAGACAAGTAAATTAAACGATCCACTATCCACTATTCACTATCCACTATCCACTATTCACTATCCACTATTCACTACCCAACAACGATCGGAGTGACAGCCAGCGCGCCAGCGATCGCGGCGGCAATTCCCGAAGTCAAGCCTGTGGCAAATAACCACCAAGCGGCAGTAGCGGCGGCTTTGCGCGTGGCTTCGGCTTGGGCTTGAGCTTGGAACTTGATTTCGTCGAGGCGGTGCTGGATTTGGGTTTGAATCCGTTCGGCGCGGTTGAGGACGCTGGTGCGGACGCCATCGACACGATCGATAATCCGGTTGGCATCGGCTTGGGAGATATCATCTCGCGAGCTGATGACGGCAACAAGGGTATCGCGATCGAAATGCGAGAGTCTGTCGCGCAGGGCTTCAAATCCGGCATTGGGGTCGTCGAACAGTTTGCGGACATCTTGGGTAATGCCGTCGTAGTTGAGTTCGGGACGCTCTAAGCCATTGAGATAGTCGCGGATCTTGGCGAGGACGCTATCGATCGCGGACTGGACTTTGGCTTTGATGGCTTCGAGTTGTCCGACGAACCGATCGCGCACGGAGAGGACGCGATCGACGATCTGTTCGGCTTCGGCGGGAGTAATATCTTGCCGTTGGGAGAGCAGCGCGATAATGGTTTCGCGATCGACATGCTTGAGCCGATCTCCGAGGTGTTCTACTCCCAAACGCGGATCTTGAAATAGCAGTCCGAGATCGCGTTTAATGCCGTCGGGATTGAGTTCGTCTTTATTCGTATTGCGGAGGTAATCCGCGAGCGCGGTTTGGAAGTCATTGGCTGTGTTTTTGGCACGAATTGCCAGCCGTTGGGGGGTGCGGAGTACCTGACGAATGGTATCCTGGACGCGATCGACTGCGGCGTTGGCTTCTTCTTCGGTGAAGTCTTCGCGCTGGCGCAGCAATTGCACGAGGGTATCGCGATCCATTTGTGAGAGCCTGTCGCGGATCGATTCCAATCCGGTTTTGGGATCTTGCAATAACGTAGTCAAATCGCGTTTGATGCCGTCGGGATTGAGTTCCGATTTGCCCGTCCGACGCAGATAATCAGCGATCGCATGGGTGGTGTCTTCGTACTGGGTTTTGGCCTTATCGACGATCGCGGCTGGCGCGTGGATGGCTTGTTTCCAGTTAGATTCGACTCGATCGAGGATATCATTTACTTGGTCTTGGCTCAGGTCTTTACGCTGACTCAAAAGTTGCACCAACGTATCCCGATCGAAGTGAGCAGCCCGCTGTTTGAGGTCGTGAATACCAGCTTGTGGATCTTCTAACAGCTTCTGTAAATCGCGTTTGATGCCCTCTGGATTAAGTTCGTCTTTACCCGTATTGCGGAGGTATTCTTGCACCTGCTGCCACTGCGTATCGACGCGTGCCTTAACGCCTGCTTGCAATCCTTCAGTATCGGCGATCGCGACTTCTAGGACGGGATCGAGCATTTGGATGATTTGCGTCTTTTCAGTTTCGCTCAGATCGTTACGTTGCTGGAGGACGCTAAAAAAGCGATACTGCTTGATTTGTGACAGTCGCGAGTGCAGCTCTTGCGGATCGGCATCGCCGTCGATAAGTAGGGTTTTGAACTCTTGAGCAGCGGTATTAGAAAGTAACCGTTGCTTGGGAGTCGCCCGCAGATAGACATCGATCGCCGTTTGGGTTTTTTCGAGCATTCCATTGGCTTCGGCGGTACGCACCTCAGCGAGGACTCTCAAGCGCACACGATCGAGTACAGAGACGATCTCGGCGATCTTATCTTGAGTAAATACCCCACGCGCTTGTAATTGAGTGGTAAATTCCTCCGGTTTGAGCGTTTCGATCGCCTGACGGATGGTTCTGGCATCCGCATTCGGATCGTAGAGCACATCCCGAAACTCGCGATCGATGCGATCGGGTGTCATTTGCCAAGAATAAGTCTCGCGCAAGTAGTGTTCCACATCGGCACGAATCACGCTCGCTCCCGGCGATAGAGTAGGACTAGCCACCTTCTCAGTTACTTTCCCAACGCCATCTTTGAGCTGAGACTGAACGCCCTTCACCTGCCCCTTAATTTTTTCGACATCCAAGTCAGATAGATCTACCCGTCCTAACACGACCCCCATGAGAGTACTCAAGGTTTGCTCCAATTGGCCGGGATTGTCCCCTTTACCCATATCCTGGATAAATCGATCGAGTTGCTGCGTAAAGTTGCCAGAGAGCAGATCTTGAGGTTTAGCCGAACGGACTTGCTCGATCAGTTTGCCCAGTCCGCCGCTTTGCTTCCCGCCGCCCAGAGTACCATGCCACGATCGATCCAATTCATCGACAATCTTTTTGACATCGCGCGGCGATAGATCCGTGCGCTCTTTGAGCAGATTTTCAAAAGTTTCGCGGCTGAGAGTCGGTAAATTATCTTTATCGATAACCTTGCTCACGTCCGATTCTTTAATAATCTTCTCAAATTCAGCCCGAATATCCTGAATATTCAGTTCTGCTGGCTTCACCGAACCGAGCAAATCCTTAAACGAAGACTGCACCTCTTGCGGATCGATATAAGCCGTCATTTCGCGACGCACGGCTGCGGCTGCGGCTTCTGCCGACGAAACCAGCTCCGAGCCAGCCGCCTTCATCCCCAACGCCGCCGTTGCCGTCCCAAACACAGCCTGAAAGCCTCTAGTAGCAGTACTTACCACCGAACCTACCAGCGAACCGACAGTCGTCGAACTAATCCACACCAAAATCGAGAAATAAGCCGCCCAAATTGACAGCCCCACCGCTACACCCATCGTGACAGTCGGCACCATACTCAACTTGACAGCTAGCATACAAGCGACAAACAACGCGATCGAGACCGTAACTACCGTCCAGATCCCCGCCATCGTCCCGATATTGGGCAGCGAACTACCACTACCATCATGACGATCGGACTTACGATCGCCATCGGGTGCCAAACTAAAAGCCGAAATCCCCGTCGCCACCGACAAATTAGTCAACAGCATCTGAAAGCCAAACGTCAAAAATAACCCCGACACCAACGCCGTAAAAAATTGCGGCCCCGAAAAAAATGCCGTCTCCCGCACGATCGGGGTTTGAGCCAGTAACGTGGCTCCATAACTATCGAAAAATAACCTAATTGCCAACATCGCTCGCTCCTATATAGAGTGTGAGATTAAAATTAAAAGCAAAAATTTAGATCGAAGAGAATAAGATAACGATCGAGCTTGTTTAGACCATTCAATCGCTAATCACAACCCTGAGCCAACTTCCTTATGACGGAGCGGGTTAGGCTCTGGGTATGCCCAAAGACGTAGATTCGGGTGGATGGGTGGATGGGTGGATGAGTGGGAGAGTGGGAGAGTGGGAGAGTGGAGTTTACCAGCGAATGGAGAAGTGTAGGTATATGTAAGGAGTGAAAACCCGATCTCTCATAGATCCGATCCTCTTGTGAATCTACGTGTAGGGGAGGGCTTGGTGCCGATCGTTCATAGTTAGGACAGATCGAACCCTACCCCGTAGCCACTAGTCAGACATCGGGCACATGCCTGACTCGGCAACGACAACCAACATCCGCAGGGGAGTTTGAGGGGCGGCGTCCCGCCCCTCAAACTCCCCTGCGT
>NZ_PVWO01000387.1 GCF_003003845.1 Chamaesiphon polymorphus CCALA 037
AACCAAACCCTACCCCGTAGCTACTCAGTCAAACCGACCCAGATTACACTAGCACAAACAACCTACATACGCAGGGGAGTTTGAGGGGCGGCGTCCTGCCCCTCAACGGGGGGTCTGGGGGAAGCCTCCCCCAGATCCGGGTTCTATTTGCACCAGAAAACCTCACTAGCACAAGTATCGCTCGTTGACCATATTCCTAAGCACTACCAATCGAAAATAGCAACAAATGCTCCCTGGCGACCTACTAATCTACCGATACAACGGCGAATCGATCGTGCCCAAACGGATTGACATCGACGCGCATCATATTCAGATGGCGATCGAGATTATCGACTGTTTTACGTCTGTTACAGGCGGGACGCAGGGGCAACTCGATGAGATGCTGTTGGAGCTAGAAGGCGATAGCCCCGACTTTCGCGTCAAGCGGGGATTTGCCCATTTGCTCAAGAGTCAAACCTTCAGTCAATTTGAGGTTGTCAGCCCGCTCCAGCCCTCAGAACTGCGCGAACGAGTCTATGCACTCTCGGCGACTTCCAGCCCTAGTGTAGAGCATAGTAAGGCCACATTAGCCACACTTGCCAGCAATCTTTCTCAAGAGTTGAGCCGCGAAATTATTCCCGCCCAAATTACTCAAGGATTGTACGCCGATTTGCCCGAAAATCGGATTTTGACAGAGTTTACCGCACCAGATCCGGTAGCTCTAATTCACCGTTACAATCTATCGCAAGTTCAAGGCGTATTTTATCGTGCCAGCGAGCTGACAATTAACGCCCATCGCAACGTTCCCGGACAATATAAACTGTTATTTCGGTATTTGAAATTATTTCAATTGATGACATATATCGAAGGTGATGCCGACCATGGTTTTACCATTAAAGTCGATGGCCCCACGAGTTTATTCAAAGCTAGTACTCGCTATGGACTCGCGATCGCTAAGTTAATTCCAGCAATTCTCCACGTTACTAAGTGGAGCCTGAGTGCAACTTTACAAACTAAAGATTTCTACACCGGAAATCTCAAAGTCGGACGCTATAGCCTCACCGATAAATGTGGATTAGAAACACACTATCCACCTGGCAAATCATACGATAGTATGTTAGAAGCTGGTTTTGCCGATCGCTGGGACAAGCTCAAAACCGAGTGGGTACTAGAGCGAGAAGTCGAATTATTGCCAATTCCTGGGAGTGTCATGATTCCCGATTTTCGATTGGTACATCCCGACGGACGCAGTTATATTTTAGAGATCGTCGGTTATTGGCGACCAGAATATTTACAAAAGAAATTCGCCCAAGTTCGCAAATCTGGCTGCACTAATTTGATTTTAGCGATCTCGGAACGGTTGAATCTAGAGAAAGCTGGATTGAATGCTAGAGATCTACCTTGCGAGGTGATTTGGTTTAAGGATAAACTATTACCTAAATCAGTATTAGAAATACTAGATGCAGTCGATTAAATCCCAGTCTGCGTAGACGGACTTTGTACCACTAGCTACGACTTACAGTCGTTGTCTTGTCTCTCGATCGCGTCATGAATAAACTCCCCCTCCAATCCCCATTCCCTATCCCCAATTCCCTATTTCCTAACTAACGATGATTTGGTTCAATTTGCTGGGAGTCATCGCGATCGGGTGTGGCATCTTATTTAAGAATACTGGTTTGACAGTCGCAGGTTGCGCGATCTCATTTGGATTGTCACTACCGATTATTTATCGTGGGATTCGCCCTAAAATTCCGAGAACTCTCTCGTCAAGACTGCAATTGCAAATAGTGACGACAATTACCATGTTAGTTGTCATCATCAATCTCCTCAAATTTGGGGGCTTTTTTACATATATTGGCAATCTTTCGGCGGGGACGGATTGGAGCGCGGTGGGTGCGTTGGGATTGTGGGGTGGCGCGCTCGGACAGACGCTCATTGCGACTATAGCCGCATTTGTATCGTGGCGACAATATATAGTATCTCGCGATTTAACGATCGAACAAAATCGACTCAACCGCCAACAAAATATTATTACTCAACAACAAACGATCGATAATTACTTTCAAGGAATTTGCGATTTGGTGCTCGACGATGATGGCTTTTTGGAAGACTGGCCGCAAGAAAGAGCTTTTGCAGTGGGTCGAACTGCGGCATTATTAGGTAGTGTCAATGCTGAAGGCAAAGCACGAGTCCTCCGCTTTCTCTCTCGATCCAAATTGCTAACGCCACTCGAACGCGATCTCCGGTTGGGGCGAGTGGTACTCAATGGCGATGGACGCTATGATGAAGATCGAATTGCTGGCGTCCGCGTCATTAATTTGGGGGTAATTTTAGCAGGTACAGATCTATCAAAAACCGATTTACCCTGGACGGATCTCAGTGATGCCAATTTAATTAGGACTAATTTAAGTGGATGCGTTTTATTTAAAGCTAATTTAGCCAGAGCAATTTTGTATCAAGCTAAATTAACTAATGCCGATATTTTTGGTACGCGCTTTTTTTATGGCGATCTCGAATCGGCTACTCCTCGCGCGATCGATCGAACTCCCAATTATATTACAGGCGAATTTAGCGGTGCAGTTGTTGAAGATGTCGATTTTACCAACGTGCGCCGGATGTCTGAAGAACAACGTTATTACTGTTGCGCCTGGTGCGGCGAAGCATCGCGCAAAACTATCCCCGGCGGCTGCAACGGCATTCCCAATCGTCTACTCTCGATCGATTACTCTTCCTCGGCACAAGCCTTTGATGATGATTATATTTAGTGGATAGTGGATAGTGAATAGTGAATAGTGAATAGTGAATAGTGAATAACTATCGTTAATACTAATATTAAATCCGCAGTCCGCAATTCAAACTCCCAACTCCCAACTCCCAACTCCCAACTCCCAACTCCCAACTCCAAATGTCCGTTATTTTATATTGGGGCGACGATGAATTTGCGATCGCCAAAGCTGTAAATGCAATCCAACAATCGGCACTCGATCCGGCTTGGATGAGTTTTAACTACGAGAAGATTCCACCAGAACGCGAGGATGCCGCGATCGTCGCTCTCGATGCTGCCATGACTCCCCCCTTCGGCACTGGCAAACGGGTCGTCTGGTTGGCCGATACGACGCTGATGCAGCAATGTTCGGAGCAACTATTAGCCGAACTAGAACGGACGTTACCTCAAGTGCCAGCGACGACGATTTTGCTGTTGACTAGCAAGAATAAACCAGATGGTAGGCTTAAATCGACGAAAACAATTCAGAAATATGCCAACGTCCAAGAATTCAGCTTGATTCCACCCTGGAAAACCGAAGAACTCAGCCAGCGAGTACAGATTGTTGCCAAAGAATTGGGGCTAAAATTAACTCCAGATGCGGTACAACTCCTCGCCGAATCTGTCGGTAATAATACCCGACAATTATATTTAGAACTCGATAAATTACAACTCTTAGCGGGTGGAGAGGGACAACAGATCGATCGAAAAATGGTCGCCAGTCTGGTAATTGCCAATACCCAAAACAGTCTCCAACTCGCCGCTGCCATTCGTCAAGGCGATACCGGAACCGCATTACAGCTTATTACCGAACTGATCGATCGCAACGAACCCGCACTGAAAATAGTTGCTACCCTCGTCGGTCAATTTCGCACCTGGTTGTGGGTTAAAATGCTGGTCGAGGCTGGCGAAGGGCTCGTCGAGGAGCAGGATCTTTGCCCCAACCGCATATTTTTCATAAAACAAGACCTCCAATCTCCCACCGCCGATCGACTTGCCGCCAGTCTGCCCAAATTACTCGATTTAGAATTCAATCTCAAGCGCGGTGGCGAAACCATCTCTACTCTGCAAATGCACGCGATCGAATTATGTCAGGGGTTTAGGCGGTAGGCGTTAGGTGTTAGGCGTTAGGTGTTAGGCGTTAGGCGTTAGGAGTTAGGTGTTAGGCGTTAGGACAAATATCATCGAGATGGCAAGTAGCGGGAATATAGCCCAATGCGACTAGTTTTTGTAACACCTCAGCCGCGCTCTGGGCAATGGTTTGGCGATCGGTTTGACATTCGAGATCGGGAGCTAAAGGAATTTCGTAAACTGCATCAATTCCCGTAAAATTGGGAATCAGTCCAGCTCTAGCTTTTGCATACAATCCTTTCACATCTCGCCGTTCGCAGATCTCTGGGGGTGCGTTAACATAAACTTCGATAAAATTGTCGATATTTTGCTTTAATTCTGCCCGAATATGACGGTAAGGCGCGATCGCCGCTACTAATACGATAATCCCATTTCTACTCAATAAATTGGCGACAAAACCAATCCGGCGAATATTTTCGATCCGATCTTCGTCGCTAAAACCCAACCCTTTACATAAGTGTTGGCGCATCACATCGCCATCAAGAATTTCTACTTTAAGATTGGCAATTTTTAATCTGCCCGCAACAGCTTGGGCGAGCGTCGTTTTGCCCGCACCGCTCAAACCTGTAAACCACACTGTGACACCCCGAACTGGTTGCATATTTTCAGTTTTTAGAGGTTTTATCTTTCAGATCCCCTTACCTCCCTGAATTCTCGTTAGATCGAAAAGGGCGAATTAACATGGCGTCGCCGAAGGAGTAGAATCGATAGCCATCGCCGATGGCGATCTGGTATAAATCTAGCAGTCTTTCTCTGCCGATCGCGGCACTGACGAGCATCATCAAACTCGATCCTGGCAAGTGAAAATTGGTAATCAAGCCATCGACGACTTGCCATTGATAACCTGGGTAAATAAAGATATTGGTATCGCCTCTGTAAGGCTGCAATTTGCCCGTCTGAGCCGCTGTTTCGAGGACGCGCACCGCAGTAGTCCCGACAGCATAAATCTTGCCGCCAGCAGCCTTGACAGCGTTAATTCGATCGACTGTCTCGCTAGAGATTTCTAGCCATTCATGATGCATCTGATGAGTGGTAATATCCTCAGCTTCGACTGGGCGAAAAGTGCCGACACCGACATGTAGCGTCACCTCCGCACGCTCGATTCCTTGTTGTGTCAATCGATCGAGTAATTCGGGCGTAAAATGCAATCCGGCTGTCGGTGCGGCAACTGCGCCAGGTATCTTGGCATAGACGGTTTGGTACTGTTCGTCAGTAGATGTACTAGCAGTAATATAGGGCGGTAACGGTAATTCCCCAAAGTCAGCGAGAATCGATAGTAAAGGTACCCCATCGGGGATGTCAAATTTTAATAATCTCCCGCCAGTGTCTTCATCTCTAGCCATAATCTCGGCGGTAATCTGGGGAATTTTACTCTCTGGATGACGTGCGGGAAAAACAATTTTGGTACCGATCTTGAGTTTGCGTCCGGGTTTAACTAGTGCCAGCCAGCAATTATGCTCTCGCTCGGATAAGAGCAAAATTTCGACAGGCGCGCCCGTGGTTTTGACACCATAAACTCGCGCGGGAATGACCCGTGTATTATTAAATACGAGCAAATCTCCAGCCGTCAAAAAATCGCCAATCTCGTGAAAGTGGCGATGCTGATACCCAGCTCCAGTTTCGACTACCAATAACCGCGATCGATCTCTCGGCACTACTGGCGTCTGCGCGATCGATTCAGTTGGTAATTCATAGTCATAACTAGTTAGTAGTCGGTCTAGACTGGTATTCATCTGCCCTAATTCGATCGAATATTTAC
>NZ_PVWO01000388.1 GCF_003003845.1 Chamaesiphon polymorphus CCALA 037
GAGCTGGATCTGCTCTTGAGTTTGAGCTAATTTACTTTCTAACTCTTGATTTTTATCCGATTGTGGTTTCAGGTAACTCACATATATATATCCAGAAGCACCGATGCCAATCGCTGCCAAACATAGCCCGCTGACGATCGGGCTAAATGTAATTCCAAAGACGGAAGGATATGCTGGAGCGGCGATAAAAGATGTATTACCTACTAAATCGCTCTCGATTAAATCGCTACTATATGTCATGGCTTAATTACCTGCTGTTGTTGAAGGCTTTTGAGTCGAGTTACCAAACCAACAGCTCCTTTGCGCTCTAGTTCGCGGATGAGATCTGCCGCTGGAATTCGTTTGATGGAGGTTTGGATTTTGTACTCAACTACTTTTGGTAGCTCTAATCGTTCCACTCGATCGATTGCAGTTTGTTCGGATGGCGTAATCTTGTCTTGGGGTTTCTCAATCTTTTGCTTGGTCAAATTGGTGGTTGCAGCACTCAAATTAGCACTGATTAGCTGAATATCATCAGGATTGAAGAAAGCTGATTGTTTGAGAGTAAGGACAAAGTTATTGACCTCATCAAAAGTTTTGGCGGTACCTGAAATTTCGATCTTGGTAGTCGGGACATCTGCGGGGAGAGTGGCGACAGGCGTACCGGGAGTTGGCGCGGTCGCACCGGGTGCTGTAGTCCCAGTTGGTGCGGTGGCGACAGTTGGGGGGCTAGCTGCGGGAGTATTAGCAGCCGGAGGTTTGAGACTGGCTTCTGCGTTGGGCGGAGTGGAGATTTTGTTAATTAAACCACCGCTGGGTGCTGCGGGTGCGGGTGCTGCTGTAGCTGCGGGGGCGGCAATTTTGACCTCGCTTTGGCTAATAGTAGCAATCTGGACGCCTTGAGGAATGCTTTCGCGTAAGTCTTGCAGGATCGCAGACAAAGGTTGAACCTGATTGAACACGCTAGCCAATGATTGAGTTTCATCATTAACTTGAGCTACTTTGCCATTGATTTCTTGCAGACGGGCATCTTGAGCTTTAAGACTACCTAAAGTGCGATCTAATTCTTGCTGTTTAGCTTCGAGTTGAGTAGTCTGTTGGCCTAAGAACAGCCAGCCGCCACCAGCGGCCATTAATGTCAATGCTGCTACTCCCATACCCGCAAATAATGGAAGTTTGCCATATTTTGTAGGTGCAATGGTCGTCCCGCTAGTGTAATCGGTCTGTGAACCCGTCTGAACATCGGTACGTTCGCGGAGTAAATTGATATCTAAACTGTACATATTGTTATACCTCGCGCATTCCTAATCCTAGAACTACTCCTAGTCCGGGTCGTTGACCGATCGGAATATCCATTTCGGGTTCTAAACCCAATCCACCGATCGGATCGACTTGGGTGGTAGGAATACTCAATCGTTGTGTAAAGAAGAGGTCGAGTTGTCCTAACCCGCCGCCAGGGCCAGCTAGGAGCAGTTGTTCTAGTTTGAGTTCTTGGCCGTTGTGACTCATATAAAACTCGATACTGCGACGGACTTCATCAGCTAATTCGGCCAAAATTCGCATCATTGCTGCCATCCCAGGATTGATACTAGTCATGGCTTCGCTCCGATCGTTAATCCGGCTCACGGGGATATCGGGAATGGTGATATCTTGAAGTGCTTCGGAATTGCGGCTTAGGGGCAGATTCATCGCCGTACTGAGGGCTTCTTGCAGTTGAAAGGTGCCAATCGGTACGGTGCGATTGAATTGGGGAATTCCATTGACAACGATCGCGATTTCCGTGCAATCGAACTCGATGTCGATCAAAACTACGGCTTCTTGCGGTGCAAATTGGCGGAGTTGTTCTTTGATCGTGCGGAGTACGGCAAAGCTGCTAATTTCTAAAACTTTTACTGGCAATCCTGCATACTGGAATGTCTCGATATAACTATCGGTAACTTCCTTTCGCGTTGCTGCAAGCATTACTTGCACTTTATCCAACCCGTCTTCATCTGTGACCAAATCTAGTTTTTGATAGTCGAGATCGACTTCTTCGCGAGGATATGGTAGATACAATGCCGCCTCATGATTGAGAATCAGATCTCGCACTTCTTTATCGTTTAATTCGGCTGGAAGAGGAATTAACCTAATCACAGCTTCCCGCATCGGTACGGAAGTGGTAACGTGGGTAGCCTTGATTTTGTTATCGGCAAGGGTGGCGCGAATTAAGTCACCTAACTCTTGGGGGTTGACGATGCGCCCTTCCTCAAAAATTCCTTCGGGAACTTCAGCAGAACACAGATGTTTGAGGCTGAGATCGGCACCTTTTTTGTGGAGTTGGGCAATATTGATCCGTTCGGATCCAAGTTCGATCGCCACTCCATTACCTCGGCGAGGAAATAGATTTTTTAATCGATTAAGCATATAAATTTGTTACTCATAGCCTGGAATATGCCACTAGGAAAAGTAGCGAAGACGGGAGAGAATTTAGTTTGAAGCAAAGGCTGGAACATTCCTAGAAGACTGTTTTCGCACTCCTCGATCGATATCGATCCGCATAATTTAAATATTTAGTTACTCTCCTACTTAAATTACCCGCAACTACCCATCACAATTAACATCACTGACAGTTTTTTTTGAATTATCACGATTTGCGATCGCGGCAAATACTACCAAATTAGGTGCGAACCTTGACTGCGACCTTCTTTCAAGCCAATTACAGATCGGGATTTAAGGATTATTAAGGATTGACAGGATGAGGTTGTCAGTACGATCTATCCATCCATGACCCCTTACACCCGAACCATTACCCCTTACCCATCTTCAAGAAGTCCAGTCTTGTAGCAATAGCGACAAGCACAGACCAGGGAACTCGATTATGATAGTAGATAGGGCATCAGTACCTAAATCCCTACAAAACAGTGCAGAAGCTATCGGACTAGATTATTTGGAGCCGAGGACTATTCGTATGTCAGTATCATCATCCACTGCTGTTGTTTCACCATCTTTACTCGTCAGTCTAGCTGCTACCCCATGGCTGGTAACGATCGCTACCTTTCGCACAACCAGTGCCGCCCTCGAACAATTAGGATTATTTAGTGAAGAAATATTTCGCGGCGATCGATTGCCAGTTCTTCACGTTCCCGATGCGACGATTGTCGAACCAATCGACTAAAGGATCGAAGTACAGATCGAATCATCGATTTATAAGCCGAATTCAACGATGCGATCGTCTCGATCCACAATCTGTGAGCGGGTCGATTGGGATAGTTGAGCAGACGAACAGCTTTTGGTATAATCAGCCATGCACGTATCGAGTGCTTGACGAGCGAGTCGCGAGCGTGACTGAAAAAATTGCGGTCTAAGTCAAACTATATCGATCGACGATCGAACATCCAAAATTTTTGTAAGTATTTAACACAGCGATCGCCACCGTTGGCATAGCCAAGCTCGCAGTAGGTAATCGCCGCTCGTAGGACTGGACTGGGCCACATTTACCGAAGTCCAGTCCTACGCAAAACTTCCGACTCGATCGCGCTCGATGGCGATCGGGCGAGTGCTTGGCGTTCCTGCGAGCATCTATCCAAGATCGACGAGACCGTCAGCTTGACATTGGCGGTGAGATCGTCACACTAGGTAGCTTACCCCCCACTTCAATATCGCGAGCAACTGTTATATGCAACCGCAAACCCACATGTTAGAGTCAGAATTGATGGTTTCCAGTCCATCCAATCTCCTCCTAAACCATCGACTCAAGGTAATCGAAGACCTGTGGGAACGCGTGCTGCGAGATGCTTGCGGGCAAGAATTGGTCAATTTACTCAACCAGTTGCGGGAGATGTGTTCCTCTGATGGTAGTGCTGCCGAACCTTTGCCCCAAGCGGTACACGCCCTGATCGAGAAACTCGATCTCAAAGATGCCATTCGTGCCGCCAGAGCATTCGCGCTCTATTTTCAATTGATCAATATTGTCGAGCAACACTACGAGCAGCGCGAACAAAAACTCGCGCTCAAGTTATCGCTCCAGTATTCTGTCCCTGTGCATTCTGGCAATCCAAACAGTCATAATGCCGAGCATGTCGCCCCATTGGGTGCGGGATTGCTCGAAAAAACTTGGCAAGCTTCTACCATCGAAACCCAAAAAGATCGCGGTACTTTTGCCGCTTTATTTCCCCTGCTCAAAGCTGCTGGCGTACCGCCCCAACAGGTGCAGCGATTGTTCGATGAATTGGATATCGGTTTAGTCTTTACTGCCCATCCCACCGAAATCGTGCGACATACCATTCGTGACAAGCAGCGACGGGTGGCGCAGATTTTGGAGAAACTCGATCTCGCGGAGGAGGATATGGCGCGGCTGGGAATCCAATCTTCGTGGGAAGTCGCCGAATTAGAGGGACAACTATTAGAAGAGATCCTATTATGGTGGCGGACGGATGAATTACATCAATTTAAGCCGACAGTTTTGGATGAAGTAGACTATACTCTCCACTACTTTGAAGAGGTCTTATTCGATGCGATTCCGCAACTTTCGCAACGGTTGAATATGGCTCTCAAGCAGTCTTTTCCTTATCTGACACCCCCGAGCAATCGCTTTTGTCGGTTTGGCTCGTGGGTGGGATCGGATCGCGATGGCAATCCCTCTGTCACGCCAAAATTACCTGGCAAACTGCCTGCTATCAGCGGGGAATCGTCCTCAAAAAATATATCAAATGTACCAGAGGCTTAACTAATGCCCTGAGTCTATCTCTGCATTGGAGTAATGTTTTACCTGAGTTATTAGAGTCCCTAGAGCAGGATAAATCCCATTTCCCCGAAATCTATGACGACTTGGCGATCCGCTATCGTCAAGAGCCGTATCGACTCAAATTAACTTATATTATCAAGCGGCTCTCGAATACGCTCGATCGATCGCGTCAAGTCTCCGACTGGGATAGCTTAGAGTTTCCCAAAGCAGAACTCAACCCCAATACCTGCTACCACTCCGGTGCAGATTTCCTCAAAGAATTAGGGCTGATCCGCCAAAGCTTGCAGCAAACCGGACTGACTTGTCAAGCCTTAGAAACATTAATTTGTCAGGTCGAAATCTACGGCTTCAATCTCGCCCAGCTCGATATCCGACAAGAAAGCGGTCGTCATGCCGACACGATCGCTGAAATAACCGACTATCTCCAAGTATTGCCCAAGTCTTATCACGATCTCTCGGAAGCCGAGCGCGTTGAATGGTTGGTGGGCGAACTCAAAACTCGGCGTCCGTTAATTCCGGGCGAACTACCGTTTTCGCCCAAAGCCGTCGAAACGATCGAAACCTTCCGGATGCTGCGCCGCCTCCATCAGGAATTCGGCCCCGAAATTTGTCAAACATATGTCATTAGTATGAACCGAGATGTCAGTGACATTCTCGAAGTGATGCTTTTGGGCAAAGAATCGGGCTTGTACGACCCCGCGACGGGGATTACCAGTCTTCAGGTGGTACCGCTATTTGAAACCGTCGAAGACCTCAAAAAAGCCCCGCTGGTGATGCAATCTCTATTTGAGTTGCCCTTGTATCGTGCGGCTCTAACTGGCGGCTATCAACCAACTCCCGAAAATGCCATCCCTGGCTTAGTGCCTCATCTCCAAGAGGTCATGTTGGGTTACTCCGATAGTAATAAAGATGCAGGCTTTCTCAGCAGTAACTGGG
>NZ_PVWO01000389.1 GCF_003003845.1 Chamaesiphon polymorphus CCALA 037
GAGTCAACCGCATTCTCAGCCGTAAGCCAGGGATTGCCGGAATTCCTGCGGATGTATTTATCATCGCCCTGGGCTTGGACTTACTGCTGTATCTATTTTTAATCCAGATCTTCAATCTGGGCTGGCAAGTATTCGCCCTTGCTGTTGTCGTCGTCGATGGCACTTGGGTCGCCCTCACCCTCAAAGGCGTGTGGCAATTTGTCGGGTTGGCATTCAAACCACCTCGCTATATCCGCGCCAATCTTCCCTATCGTTCGCCCTTACCCCCAGCAGAAGATTCCGATGTTCGTACGCCCTAAACCAGTCCAACAAGTCTGTCGCCCTGGGGAGAAGCCAGAATTACTATTTCCGATCGAAGGAGAACTAGATTTAGTCACCCATATCGATTTCGATTGCAATGGGCGACAATTTGGTGCGTATTTACTTCAGATTACCGAGCGCAAGTATCGACTGGTATTTGGGTTTCAATGCGATGGCATTCACCCCAATTTACCGTGGGGCAGGATCGATCCGATTTATAACAGGTTATCCGCTGGGTTTAAGGATTTGCCAGAGGGTGAGGTATTAACGATCCACATGAAATCCTTTGTCGATAACACTGCCCGAATGCAGGAGTTATCCAAAACGGTCGAAAATTGTCAGTCAGATGTGTTGAAATACATCATGATGACCGAACAAAAACGGTTGCAAACTCTGACAGACAAGGGGATGAGAAAACCCAAATCGCTGACCTTATTTGCAACCTTTACCTTCGACCCCGAAGCCGATGTCAAAGACGACCAAATCGAAGCTTTTGGCAAAGGTCTTTATAAAATGTTCGCTAAGTTTTCAGGAGCCGAAAAGATCGCCCAGTCCCGCGAATTCACTGAGTTCTTAGTAGCTGGTGTCAATGCGTTCTATTTGTGGGAACAGATCCTATCTAATAAGATGGGGCTGGGGGTCAGAGCTTTAAGTACTCAAGAGTTGTGGCAAGATTTATGGGCGCGAGTTAATTCCACACCCGCGCCGCCCGTCCCCCAACGGATCTTTTTCAATGGGAAGACGGCCACCGAAAATATTTATCGTCCCCTCCATCCCCTATCGATTTTAATCGACGAAGAATCTAGCTTACCGACGGCAGATTATCGCTGGGTGAAAGTCAAAAATAAGTTCGTCGGCGTGATGTCGATGTTAGACCAACCAGATGAATGGAGTGACAAATTAGATGCGCTCACTTACCTGTGGAATAAGTTAGGGGAAGATAGCGTTTACGATATCGAACACATCGCTCAGATCGCTAAAGTCAGTCAAAGTATCAGTCGCAAAAAGCTCAAAGATCTCACCGATGAAGAGGTGTACAAAGCAGAAAAAGCGGCAGCGGAAGGAGATATTAACGTTGGGGCAAACCTCAATGCCCTAGAAGCGATCGAGGCTCAAGAAATCCTCCATAAAGGTGGTGTCGAACTATCGATGTCATCGACATTCCTCGTCCATCGCAATACGGTAGAGGAGTTAGATCGCGCTTGCGATTACCTCAAATCTCTATTCCTCTACCCCGCCCATTTACACCGCGAGTATACATACACTTGGTGGACGTGGTTGCAAACGTTCCCTGTAGCTTGGGATATGGCACTATCTCGTCCTTTCAGTCGCGAGAGCAAGGTGTTCACCAATTATGTGGCGGGGACTGTCTCGCTGGCGTTAATTAACACCTATGACAAAGGTGGCTTCGAGCTAATCTCCAACGATGGCGGCGTACCGCTATACATCGACATCATCAATAACCACCACCATATCCTGTGGATTGCCACTACCAGAGCGAGTAAATCTGTTTCCACCACGGGGATGCTCAACGGCGCATTAGCGAATAATCTGCCAGTGACGATTATCGACTGCCCGCCGACTAAAGAAGCCTCTACTTTCCGCGATTACGCGCGGCTATTGGGTGGAGCGTTCTTCGACGTGGGTTCGGAATGCAGCAATATTTTCGAGGTGTCCGATCTCTCGTACCTATCGCCCGAAGATCGGGAAGATCGACGCAAGGATTCCCAAGAAACCCTGTTAGAAATCCTCCAAATGCTGGTGACTGGTTCTAATCCCGATACGTTCGAGCCAATGTTTCGAGATTTAATCAGATCCTTACTCACATTAGTTCTGACCAAATTCTTCGCCGCTCGTGAAATCCAATCGCGGTATATTGCGGCGATTAAGGGGGGCATTGGTAGTGACGCATGGCAAAAGTACCCAGTGTTAGAAGACTTCATCGGTTTCTGCTCGCCGGAACGAGTCAATATTACCGAACCAGAACAACTCAAAGCCTTGAGTTATATCGTCACTAAACTGCGTTCTTGGACGCAGAGCCGAACGGGACAAGCGTTTTGTCGTCCCTCTACTTTCAAAACCGACTCCCAGTTATTCGTGATGGCAATTCGAGGAGTAGCCAACGCGGAGGATATGGCGATCTTGGCGACGGTTGCTTATGCAACAGCCATCCGCCGCGCTTACAGCAATCCTAAATCGGTACTATTTTTGGATGAAGCTGCTGCCCTACTCAAATTCCCTGCACTAGCATTGATGATCGGTCGGTTGTTGGCAATTGCCGCCAAAGCTGGGATCAGAGTAATGCTAGCCGCACAAGAAGTTCACTCGATTAAAACTTGCGCTGGCGGCGAACAGATCCTCGCTAACTGCGATATCAAATTAGTCGGACGCATCCAACCAGAATCGGTAGATGCGATCTCCGAAGTTATGAAGATTCCGCTGGAGCTACTCGCGCCCAATCTCACCGAAGCATACGTTCCCAATCGCGGTTGGGGCTACTCTAACTGGTTGATGTTAGATGGACGGAGTTTTACCTGGGCACGGATTTATGCCAGCTCCGGTACCTTGGCGGCTGTTGTCAATAACGTCCATGAAGTCGAACGCCGTCAAGCACTGCTGGAGCAAGCCGAGCATCCAATTATCGGATTGGCTCAGTATGCTTCGGAATTACTACCTGTATAGCTCAAACAACATCCATGAAAAAACGACTGCTTTCAATCATTATCTTTGGGTTAACCTTACTGGGCACCATTCGATCGCCGCTAGGCGACGCGCAAGCTTCGGCATCAGCGACTGGTAGCGTCACAACTACCACTACTCAAACTGTTGAGATCGATGGGATTAGCGTTCCCATCCCGCCCCAAAACACGACGACCGTTGTAAATGGGACGACCGTACCAAATACAACAACAGTCACACCCTCAGTAACTGCACCGACACCAACCGCCACGCCGACAACTAATAGCCCGATCCCATCAGGCGTGGGCACGACAGTAGGAACGGCAGCACAAGGGATTGTGACTACCACTGTCACCACCGCCGGAACTGGCGCGATTCAATCGGGCGATCGAGCACTCACCACCGCAGCAACCCAACAAACGGCAGGAATTAGTACCACATTAAGCAAGATCCCTTTTGTTGGGGGGATGGCAAACGGAGTAATCCAATCCAAAATAGCTTCTGGGATTGGCGATTTGACAACAATGGCCAGCACGGCATTTACGAACCTGATGAACGATCCCAATAACCCATTAGGTGGAATTGGGAAGACAATCGCTGGTTTCTTTGGTGGTAATAGTAGCCCGAATACTGCCACCGCTCAGGCTACGGCTCAACAGACGGCAATTAAGACTATTACCGATAGTTACGGACAAGGTGCGACTCAAGCTGCCACCATTTTATCAAAACAAACCAATCCCAATATCGGCAGCATCGATACCACACTCGCCAACACCACGTCAGCCAGCGATATTTCTACTACCGTCACCAACGTCCAGGCACAACAAGCAGTCGCAAAGATCGCCGTCAACACCAATCCCGCCAACGGATCGCTGACTCAATTAGATGCAATCTCCGCCACATCGAGCAAGGTAATTGCTGAGAGTGCGAACGGTGTTTCCGGTCAAGCAGCCCTCCAAAGCCGAGTCTTAGGCACGAACTTGAATGCAGCGGGAATGCAATATCAAGCCGCTCAAACCTACGATAACTCACTCGACCAATTAAACTCGATCGGTCAACAGATCGGACAGCAAGGAGCGATTAATGCCGAAGGCGTTCGCATTGCCGCCGAACAGAGAACCTTAACTGCCGCCCAACTTTCGCAAGCATCAACCGATGCAACAGCGCGAATTCGCCGCCAAGAAACCGAAGATCGGGCGAGTCAGCGATTGACAGATGAAGTCCAAAATACTAACTCCATCATCCAGGGGATGGTGGGTGCGGTCAAACCGAAGAGTAAGAGTTAAAGGGAAAGGGTAAAGGGTAAAGGGACACGCTCACCATCTATCCTTTACCCCTTTTTCCCCTCACACAGCCAATAGCACAGATACATCGATCGAGATCCGAGTAAAAGGTCGATCCCCCTTTACCCTTTACCCTTTCCCCTTTCCCCCACTCCCAAAACCATGCCCGATCCACTATTACTAAATCCACATTTATTAGCCGCCGCCAACTTTAGCCAAGCCGCTGCGACTGGTTCTGCTTTAGCCACAAACTTCGCCAAAGAATTCTGGTCGAATGTTTTTCAAATGGGGATCTTCGGACGGGTCGCACAAGTATCATTAACGATCGCGGGCATCGGCGTAATTTATCGCGGTTATTATTTTCTACTAGAAATTAAAGCTAAAACTTTAGATACCGAAAAAGTCGTCGGTTTTCTAATGGTATTAATCTTAGTACTGCTAATGCTATGGAATAGCGGACAGTTAGCCATGTATACGGTACTGGGAATGCGGAATTTTACTAACTCGATCTCCGATACGATCATGCAGGGGATTTCCTTCGATTTTGAAAAATTACAAGCAACTAGAAGTCTCAATGGCACGAATCTCGCCCAATCCTATTTTGTTAAATTTGAAGATGAGTTAAAAAAATGCGCTCCCGCAGCCCAAACTGCCTGTTTTCAACAAGCACTAGATAATTTAAAACAAAGTGTAGCTGCCAATCCCGAACAAGATCCGGTAGTTAATGCCAAAATAGCTGAGATTCAAATAGATCTCAATAACGCTGCGGGGGTACAACCAGCCAGTAATTCAGCCACTTCGGGGTCGAATACCATAACGCCACCATCTGGCACGTCAGACGGGACGATCGATGAGAAGGCTAAATGGGATATTATTGGCAAGGTCGGGGACTCGATTAAGTCGATGGGTAGTGCCATTTCTAATGCGTTTGAAAGTTTAATTCAGCTCGTATTTACCTGCTTGGCGATCGCCTTTTATATCGCCTTAGAACTGACATTATTAGTATTCGGCTTCACATTTCCAATTAATATCGCACTATCATTATTCGACCCCGCACCGATTAAAAATTGGTTTGGTAATTTTTGGTTGTTAGTCAATGCCAAACTATGTTTTGCAATTATCGTCGGTATCATTGTCTACTTGAATCTCTGGGCGCAGAGCCAGACGGGGCTGGCGAGTTTGGGGATTTTTACGATCGGCATTTTAATGGCAATTTACGCTCCCTTCCTCACCTTCTTCTATTGTCAAGGTTCGGCTCTGGCTCTAGCTGGGGCGATGAATTCACTTACGAGCGCACCAGCACGGGGAGCGGCACGGGGAGCTGGTAGGGTAGGGGGTAGAGCGGCGGCGAAAGTGGGAAGTGGCTTAATGC
>NZ_PVWO01000390.1 GCF_003003845.1 Chamaesiphon polymorphus CCALA 037
CAGAGAATAGAGAACGCAGTTCTAAAGCCTAAAGCCTAAAACCTAAAGCCTATTGATAATTTTTAGCTTGAGTTTCAAATAAATGGGCGTAGGTGCCGCCTAGTGCCATCAATCGATCGTGGGTACCACTCTCGACAATCTCGCCTCGATGCATCACATAAATCCGATCTGCCATTTTGATAGTTGCCAGCCGATGGGTAATTAATAGTGCAGATCGATCGCGCATTAGCTCGCGAAACCGCATAAATACCTCCTCCTCTGCATGAGCATCCATCGCACTAGTCGGCTCATCTAGTACCACTAACTGTGCATCTCTCAAAAAAGCCCGCGCTAGGGCAATTTTTTGCCATTGTCCGCCACTGAGTTCTTCACCGCCCTTAAACCACTTACCCAAAAGGGTTTCATAGCCTTGGGGCAGCCGTTGAATCGTGGCAGCCGCACCAGATTGGCGCGCGGCTCGCTCGATGCGTTCGTAGGTGAATGGCTGCTCGACATTGCCCATCCAAATATTGTCTGCCACCGTGAATTGGTAGCAGGTAAAGTCTTGAAAGAGCGCGCCGACTTGGCTGTAGAAATCGGTACGCGAAAAGTGTTGCAGCTCGATCCCGTCTAAGGTAATCGTCCCAGCGGTGGCTTCATACAAACGGCAGAGCAATTTGGCTAATGTCGTTTTGCCAGACCCATTTTCGCCAACTAGCGCGACGATCTCTCCTGGCGCGATCGTCAGATTAATCCCATCGATCGCTTTGCGAGTAGAATTTTGATATTGAAAACTCACATCTCGAAAGACAATTCCCTGTTGGAGTGGTCGCGGTACTAATTTAGGATGAGCGGGGGCGAGCGTAGTGGGTTGGAGCGATAGGAACTCAAAAACATCGGCCAGAAATAGGTTGTTTTCATGCAAACCGCTCAAGCTGGCGAGCAAGCTTTGAACCGCACCTTGCGCCCGTTGAAATGCTTGGCTGTACAAGACTAAATCGCCAAGCTGAAACCGCCCATAAATCGTTTGATGAACGATAAAACCATAAGTTGCCAACATCACCATGCCAGTACAGCCCTGCGCGATGAGCTGAAAGATCGCTTGTCGATGGAGAATAGCGAGTTTTTCGCGAAACAATTGTTGTCGGATGCGAGCGAACCGCTCGATTAACATATTGCCTAAATTGAATAAGCGAATCTCCTTGGCTGGTTGAGAACCTAGCAATAAATGCCCTAAATAGTTGGCTTTGCGCTCGACCTCAGTCTGGTGGCGATGCCAATTATACATAACTTTCGATTGGCGCAAGCGCACGACCATCGTCGGCATCGCCGCAAATATCAACACACAAACGAGTCCCCAGTGCAGGGAAATTAGCAATCCCAAGACCGCGATTAATGTGACAGCACCTTGTCCGCCAGAAGTCAAGTTATCGAGCATTCGTTTCGGGCGGTGCGGTGCTTCCCACTTAGCACGTTCCAAAATATCTTGATAATGCGGACTTTCGTAAGCCTCTAGATCGATTTCGATCGCCTTTTTATACAGAATTGTCTGCATATAATCGGTCACTCGTTGCGATAGTGTTTCCGAGCAGATCTGAGCGATTACCGCCAAGAAATGAGTCAACAACATCACTATGCCAGCATCGATCAGCAAAAATAGAATGTGACTAAAAATCTGGGTTTTATCTACAAGATTCAGACTCAGAGCAATATCATCGACGATGAGTTTAATAATGTAGAGTAATGCAAAGGGTAACGTACTCTGAATGGTCGTTACAACCACATGAGCGGCTGTCCAGCCTGGAGCACTATCCCAGACTAAACTCACCGCACGTTTGATTTTCAGCATTGAAACACGTCAGGATGGGGTTTGAGCTTAATGGAAGTCAAGATAGCACAATAAATGCGATCGGTATAATTTCAGTAGCAATTCTCATTTTAATATTTTTGTACCACTTCAAGGCAGAGAGTGGGTGGGTGGATGGCTGACTGAATTCGATCGCAGATCCCACTTTCCCCGACTTTAACTACCGATTTTTTCCGCCCAAAGCTAGATCTGGATTGGCTTAGACTGACATTACAGGAATCTTTAATAGTCCGACTGTAGTAACTATATCTTTGAGATTGCAGAAACTACTCGTACTAGAGCCGTCATAGCCTAATCTCCAGTCATCAGCACCAAAACTTATGGAAAATACCAACACGCTCATTTACTTACTCAGAGATCGATTTAGCTTCATCGATGAAATTCATAATAGTGAGAAACTCAATAGTAAAATTGTCTCCTTACTATTTACCAGTTTTAGTTGCTTTGCAATTTATGGAGCGATTATCGGTGCGACAAATAGCAATACGCCGATTCAAATCCTGTCTTCAGCCATCAAACTTCCCGCTCTATATCTAATTACACTGATTGTTTGTTTTCCGACACTTTATATTTTCAACGCCTTCTTTGGTTCTCGCAGTACCGTTCGGCAGCATTGGGCTTATCTTCTAGCTACAATTACCGTAATTGCAGTTTTATTATGTGGATTTGCACCAATTACATTATTTTTCTTACTTACCGTTAACGATCGATTCTTCTTTTTATTATTAAACGTCGCAATTTTTACACTTACGGGTACATTGGGCGTATCCTTTCTCTATCGAACAATGAAGCCTAGCGATGCAGAAGAACACTCTGGAAATATCCAGATTAGGAAGAATATTCTGAAATTCTGGTTGGGATTATATGGCTTTGTGGGCACTCAATTAGGTTGGACGCTTAGACCATTTTTTGGTACTGGTGTCGGCGATTTTCAATTGTTTCGGCCTAGAGAAGGCAGCTTTTTTACTGCTGTGTGGGAATCTATTCATAGATTGGGTTTTTAAGTCAAATGTGTATTGCAGCTTCGGCCCTGCCAGTAGCTGTAAGTAAGTAGGTGGAATTAAATATAAAAGCCGTGTAGGTTGGGTTGAGTGTAGCGACCGAAATCGCGCTGAGGCTTCCGTCTGGCGACACGTCTCGCTTCGTATGCCTACGGCAGGCTATCGCCAACGCCTACAGCGTGCGTTTCGGTCAAGACAGCGAAACCCAACAGCACCGACATTGTACGTGTATTTGGTGTTTTATATTTAATTAAGTCCAGTTACTTAATACTTAATAAATAGTTTGACAAGGCATGAATTTTTCTAGTTAGGGGAGTGGGGTTAAATCTGTGCAGATAAATTGGATGTATGGTGGATAAATTTGAAGAATTAATAATTCCGCGATCGACAGTAGAATCGATCGGCCAGCAGGAGATCGGACATCTGATGGTAGGCTTTACTTGGAGATCGAATGTCTGGCAACAGCCACACAAATTAATCCAAATTGGCTTAATGCAAATTATCGGTGCGGGCATTATCTTTGCCGCGCTAATGTTGCCGATCGATCGTGGTTTGAATCTCTATCGATCGCCACAAACACAACAAGAACGCTTAAATAGATTACTTGTAGTTGACAGTGCAATTACCCTGGTTGCACTCTTTGGCATTAATTGGTGGATACTTCGTCGCGGGAAACGATTGCAAAAACTCCTAAAATTAGTCGAGCAAATCGATCGATATAACCAGATCGTCACTTCGATCGCCACCTTAGAAAAAGTAGCCAACCTCACCGATCGTCAAGCCAAACCAGTACCAACTTCTGCAATAATTGAAATTCTCAGTCAAACCCAGCAAAACTTACTCGCCGCCTTAAAGATCGATCGCTACTTACGCGAATATCCCGATTCATCCCAACTCACGATCTCGATCGCGCATAATTTAATTAATCTTCAAAACCTATCTCAACAGCCACAATTAGCCGAATACGAAACCCTCCTCACCCAAGCCTGGGAAATTGGGATGAGTATTTATGAGGAGACGAATCTTGACTAGGAGAGGGGGAGAGGGGGAGACGAGGGGACGAAAGGGTATTTCCAATCCCTACCCATTACTCATTACTCATTACTCATTTACTCATCTCAACCGATCGACAGTCAAATCGGTAATAATAAGCAACTATCTAGCTTATCTCGGTGCTACTCGTCGATCGATGTCCAACGCAACATTCTACCCAGATATCGATCCCATTTCGATCGATCGATTGACTGGTTATATCGAACGCGCTCTGCTGCAAACTCCCCAACTGCGACAAGTATGGGTGTGTGGCGAAGTTTCCAGCGCGAGTCATCATCCATCGGGAATCTACTTCAATCTTAAAGATAAAGTCGGCAAATCCGCACTCCCAGCCGTGGTTTGGAAATCCCAGATTCCAGAGCTAGAAACCAAACCCGAAGTCGGGATGGAAGTACTCGCTCTAGGTAAAATCGCCGTCTACGCACCGCACGGCAAATATCAATTTCAAGTGCAACAAGTCCTCCCGATGGGTGAAGGACTCCAAGCTCTACGACTGCAAAAACTCAAACAGCGGCTGCAAGCCGAAGGTTTATTCGATCTAGAGCGCAAACAACTTTTACCCGCACAACCGCAAATTATCGCCGTCGTGACATCGCCTACAGCCGCCGCCTGGGGCGATATCCGCCGCACATTGCTAGCGCGCTATCCGAGCGTATTAGTCCTATTTTCACCCGCCACAGTGCAGGGAGAAACCGCCCCACAGTCGATCGAACGGGCGATCGATCGAGTCATTATCGACGATCGCGCCGAAGTCATCATCCTGGCTAGAGGTGGCGGCGCGACAGAAGATTTAAGCTGTTTTAATAGCGAAATCGTCGTCCGATCGATCGCCGAATGTCCGATCCCGATCGTCACTGGGATCGGACACCAACGCGACGAATCTCTCGCCGATTTAGCCGCCGACGTCGCCGCCGCCACCCCCACAGCCGCAGCAATGCTAGTCGTTCCCGATCTTGCAGACGTCGCAGACGAACACTCAGCCAGAGTCGAACGGCTGCGCCAAGCCATGCAAAGAGTCATCATCGATCGTCAGTCCGAGCTAGATCGCCTGCGCCTGCGGTGCGAACGCATCAAACCCGATCGCCAATTAGATCGAGAACGCGAGCGGATCGACAGCCTCGCACAAAGACTCAAACTCGCGATCGCCAGACACTTGCAAACCGCACAGCAAGAACAGTTAAGATTGAAAGAGCGATGCCAAGCTCTCGATCCCAGCTTAGTCTTGCAACGCGGTTACGCACTAGTACGGGACAACAACGGCGCGATCGTCCGCACTAGCGATCGTCTAATCGTAGGAGCCGAATTATCCCTCCAATTTAGTAAAGGTAGTGCCAAAGTTAGCATAGTTGAAATCGATAATGGCCAAAAAGATTGAGTGGAAATATGAAACAACAGTCGCACGAGTCGAAGATATCCTCGATGAAATCGAAAGCGGCGAATTAGAATTTACCGAAGTATTCGATAAATTCGCCATAGCCGTCGAATCCCTACAGCAGTGCGAAGACTTTCTAGCTAAACAGCGATCTCAAGTCGATTTATTACTAGAAAATCTCGGCGATAGATAATTGATAATTGATAATTGATAATTGGGTTTTTACGGTAGTGGCAATTCATGAATTGTCCCTGCCTTCCAATTTAGGAAATAATTCATCAGATCGATCGGTTTACTATAGCAACATCCTTGGCTACTACTATATCTATTACCCACAGATCGACGACATTCAGCAC
>NZ_PVWO01000391.1 GCF_003003845.1 Chamaesiphon polymorphus CCALA 037
CCCCCTATGTCCGTAACCGTTCTATTTATGCCCGAGCGACTGACTACCACCGCTCAACCAGGGGAACCTTTACTTAATGTTGCCGAGCGTGCTGGTGTAGCGATTCCCACTGGGTGCCTGAAAGGTGCTTGTTTTGTCTGTAGAGTGGCAATTGAAGGGCAAGATAATCCCATTCGGGCTTGTATTGCCACCGTACCCAGCGATGAATTGTCGATCGTCCATCGCTATGTGGTGCCAAGTTAGTTCCTCGATCGCGCGGAAGTCCTCGATCGAGAGTACAATGCGGATTAGTTCCACTGCGATTGTCAGCTAGATATGACGGGTAGATTAATAGTTTTGACTGGGCCTAGTGGTGTCGGTAAAGGGACGCTACTCAAAGCCTTATTAGCAATGCATCCCGAACTCTATCTCTCGGTCTCTGCAACCACCAGATCGCCCCGTGAAGGGGAGGTAGAGGGCGTTCATTACTATTTTTATAGTCGCGATCGATTTGAGGCAGAGATCGAGGCTGGCGCGCTGTTAGAATGGGCGGAGTTTGCAGGTAATTATTACGGTACGCCGAGCGCACCCTTGCAAGCCCAACTCGATCTGGGTCGCTCTGCGATCCTGGAAATCGAACTGGCTGGAGCCAGACAAGTGGCGAAGATTTTTCCGAATGCTTTGCGAATTTTTATCTTGCCACCGGATCTTCAGACACTGGAAATGCGGATTCGCGATCGCGGTACCGATGCTCCAGAGGCGATTCTCCGTCGTTTGGAGCAGGCAAAAGTAGAAATTGCGGCACGAGCTGAATTTGACTATCAAATCGTCAATGACGACTTCCAAACTGCTTTAGAAGAACTGGATAGGTTGGTTGCTAGTGATTAGTTAGGAGGTACGATCTGCTCCTGAAATATAGAGCAGATCGTACCTAAATTCAGCAACGCCTCGACACCCGATCGCAATCTGCTTATCCTGAATTTAGATTAATTGACGATTGCGAGATCTCTGATGAGTAAGAGTTTGGAGGTTACGTAGTCATCTAGTCTTTGGGCTTCGTCGGGAGCGAGTACCATGCGCTCTTTGACTTTTTGGGCGATCGCTTCAGACAAATCTCGATCGGGTAAGGAAAGTAGTATTTGATAATTAAATTCTAATACTGATTTCCAGATTAAGCGCAACACAGAAGGACTGACTGTCGTAGTTTGGTTCATGTCTTCTCTCAAAATCTTAATCTTTTCTTTATATTACCCCCTTTTTTTAAGAACGATCCAGACACTTACCTGGAAGTGGGCTGAAATTGATATTTTTTTACAATACTGTTCTGCCGAGATAGGATTGCAAGACCTCAGGGATTGCGATCGAACCGTCGGGTTGTTGATAATTTTCGAGAATGGCTGCCATCGTCCTACCGATGGCTAAACCGGAGCCATTGAGGGTATGGATAAATTGAGTGCCTTTTTTGCCTGTTTCTTTGAAGCGGATGTCGCCGCGACGGGCTTGGAAATCTAGGAAATTAGAACAACTGGAAATTTCGCGATATTTACCAGCCGATGGCAACCAGACTTCGATGTCATAGCATTTTGCCGCGCTAAAGCCGATATCTCCGGTACAGAGTGCTAAGACTCGGTATGGTAGTTTGAGAGCTTGAAGGATGGCTTCGGCGTCGTGCAGGAGAGATTCGTGTTCTTGCTCTGAGGCGTCGGGATGGACGAATTTGACTAGCTCGATTTTGTTAAACTGGTGGAGTCGGATTAATCCGCGCGTATCGCGTCCCGCACTACCAGCTTCACGTCGGAAACAGGGAGTGTAAGCGCAGTGGTGGATCGGGAGCTGTTCGCTATTGAGGATCTGTTCGCGGTAGAGATTGGTAACTGGTACCTCAGCGGTAGGAATCAACCACAAATCATCATCGGCACATTTGAAACCGTCTTCGGCAAATTTGGGTAATTGTCCGGTTGCCGTCATCGACGCGCTATTGACGAGGATTGGGGGGCTGACTTCTGTATATCCAGCCGCAATTTGTCGATCGAGCATGAAGCTAATTAAGGCGCGTTCGAGAGCTGCACCCGCGCCGACGAGGGTAACAAAGCGACTTTGTGCGAGTTTGGCACTACTCTCGAAATTTAAGATCCCTAATTTCTCGCCAATTTCCCAGTGGGGCACGATTTCGGGATTGGTAGGTAGATATTCGTCGCCCCATTTGCGGAGTTCGACGTTCTCATCTTCGCTTTTGCCGATCGGGGTAGTGTCGCTGGGCAGGTTGGGTAGTTGTAAAATCAGGGTGTTAATCTGGGCTTTGAGTTCGCGCTCGGCTGGCTCCAGCTCGGCTAACTGCGCTTTGACAGTATTGCCTTCCTCTTTGAGAGCTTGAATTTCGGGCGAGTTTGGATCGATTTTGGCTCTCATTTTCTCGCCCACGAGCTTACCGATTTCGTTGCTGCGGGCTTGCAGTTGACTGCGAGTAGATTCTAGCTCGCGCTGTCTTCCATCCAGGGCGAGAATGGGTTGGATGTCATAGACACCCGCTCCTCGGAGATCTAGCTTTTTCTGTACTAATTCTGGATTTTCTCGAATCTGTCTAATGTCCAGCACCGCTTTTACTCTACCTACATATACATACTTCGCTAAATAATAGCTTAGATCCCCTCATTGAGATCGCATCAAACCATTGCTAATTCACCAGTTACTTCCAAGCGAGTATGAGTCCCGATCGATAAGAATTGTTCGGTGAGAATTTCGGAAACCGCAGGGGTAATCCAACCCATCTGATGGAGGAGCTGAATCGCGACGGCGTATTTAGCCCGTCTGGAACCATCATTAGACTTAATTGTCAAACCCATACCTTCGCCAACTTTGCCGATACATTGAATCCCTTCCGCACCTGCTTTACTTACCAGCTCGCCTTGAGTGAGTTGCATCAGTTGGGTATCAAATCGCCCCGTCCCAGCAATCAGTTCGGGGTGGTGAGTCATCGCGCGGACGATTCGTTCTAAATCCAAACTTTCACCAGAAGCCAGATAAGCATAGAGCGTTGCCATCTGCGAGATCGGCATCAGATACACAGGCGCGCCACAGTCGTCATGGACGCCAATAAACTCATCTGGCGGCATTTTGAGGATTTCGGCAAATTTGCTCAAAATCAGTTTTTGGAGGGGATGGTTGCGCTCTAGATAGTTATTTAGCGGCCAATTGAGCGCGCGACAAACTGCCAACATCCCTGCATGTTTGCCAGAACAATTGTGCTCTAGGGGACTGGTTTTGTCCGATGGAGTCGGACACTTCAGAGCAGTCGTATCGATATCAGCTCGCCAGAGAATATTAAAAACTTGACGAGTATGAATAATTTCCGCAGCATGAGAGCTGCACATTACGGCCAAATCTCGATCGGTTAGCTGATAACGTTCTAAGATTCCATTACTCGTGACGGCGATCGCTTGAAAAGGTTTGAGAGCCGATCGAATGAATGTCGGATGTTCGGCATCTCCAGCAACAGATAAAACGCGCCCGCGACTATCGCAAACGACGGCTTGCACCTGGTGAACGGATTCGATAATTCCTTCTCTTAATAAGCTGACAGTTAGTGCCGGAGCTTTAGTACGTTGAGCCATTAAATTAATTGATAATTGATAATTGATAATTGATAATTGGCAAGCTGTTAATCTGTTAACATACTTGTCTTCTCCCCGCTGTCTTGTCTCGCACAATCTGGGAGGTTTCCTCCCAGCTGCTTGCCGCGCTCCGCTCCTCGCTTTAAAAAAATCTAGTGTGCGATCGAAATTTTCGACAGCTTAATTGGTAATTATCAATTTGAGAGACTAATTTAATCTCGACCGCACCTAGCTTTGATGGCCTTACGGTGGTTGTTAATTAATAAATAAGAGCCAAGAACTAATAACCGCGATGGTTGCACCGATTAGAGTGAGAAAAGTAGTTTTAATTCTCGCGATAATTGGTTGAATTTCATAGCTGACTAATAGGCGATCGCGAGTGAGAATTTCTGGCGTTTTCAGCCATGTTTGGCCGTCATACCAACCTGATTCTTCATAAAAAATCGATTCTCCATACAAGCGATTTTTTACATAAATCCAACCCAGATACAATCTGACGGTAGCTAGTATCACAAAGATCGAGCTACCGACGATCGCGCAAATCCCAAATTGAATCGGGTATTTGGCGATCGGGAAACTGGCAGCAGCTAAAGGAGCCGTAATAATTAGGCTCCAAATCCCCACCCAAAGTAATTTCGTAATATACTTACCTGGCTCTAATTTTACCCAACCAAAAAACCAAGAACTTTGTAGTTCTTGATATTCATTAATTGGTTGTTGCTCTTTAGGAACCGGACAAAAAGAAGAAGAATTACTCATCGATCGCATTAGTCTAAGAGGCTTGTGGTAATGGTACGATCTGACCGTGACCCCAAAAAGCTTCGAGATTATAAAATTCTCGTTGTTCTGGCATCATGATATGGACGATGAGATCGCCATAGTCTAGCAAGATCCAACCACCACGATCTTGCCCTTCGGTGCGCAATGGCAGCCGCTGTAACTGTTCTTCGATTTTATCGATAATCGAACCAGAAATCGCCCGCAGTTGTACCTTAGAAAAACCAGATACGATCAATAAGTAATCAGCAAGGGTCGATACTTGAGAAATATCGATTAGTACCATATCGCCAGCTTTGCGATCGTCTGCGGCTTCAGCCGCGAGGAATGCGAGTTGTTCGATCGTGTATTCGGTAGTTTGATTTGTATCTGTCAAAGTTGCGGTTTCAGTCATTAAAAAAGTAATTAGTGAATAGTGGATATTGGTATTCAAGTAGAAACTCGATTTTTACTTGAATAACCTCTCTAGTCGATCGATTCATCAAGTCGGAACTGGCTGGTAACTCATCGTCATTGCCCAATTGCGGGTACGAATGGTGCGGGGATGGATGAGACAACGGGTAGATAGCAAATATTGAAGTGAATAATCACAGGTATGCCAGACAGCTCGATGTAAATCTTGATAACTGAGTTGACGTAGAGATTCTAATTCTGGCGTATCGCCGCGTCCGGCTTCGAGCGTATCGGCTAAGAACACGATACAACTCATTGCACCCATTCCTGGCCTTCCCAAGGTATGATCGGCGATCGCTTGAAGAATTTCGGGATTGGTGATGCCAAACTCGTCCCGCGCGACAATTGCGCTGACATCGGCATGTAATAAGTGTGGGGCGGCTATATCCACTTCATCGATCGGTAGTCCTTCGGCTCGTGCGAGTTCTAGTAAACGTTGGGGTTTGAAATATTTGGCCAAATCGTGCATCAACCCTGCTTGGGCGGCGATGTCCGAATCTAGCTGGTAATGCTCGGCAAGCTCGATCGCCATCCGTTCCACTCCTAGTATATGCTGGATTCGTTTGGGAGGGACGTTTTCATTCAACCAGGCTAGAATCTTTGCGCGCACGTTGGATATTTGGCGATAGGGGTATCAATTCTATTTTAGCGGCATTGTCTCTGTAGCGCGATCGATTTAATAATTTTAATAGGACTAGCGGCGCAGTTGCTTGGAGACTGAAGTCGCTGCTAGTGATGCAAAGTCCGCCTTGTATGTTAGAGAAGGTGGTAGATCGATGGAGCCTGGGTCAAAAAGACCGTCGC
>NZ_PVWO01000392.1 GCF_003003845.1 Chamaesiphon polymorphus CCALA 037
GTAATGGGTAATGGGTAATGGGTAATGAGCAGCGTCGCTGCCTTGTTGATTAGCAAAAGACGCTCTTAATCTTATCCTCTTACCCCTTCTGCCTAAAGCCTAAAGCCTAAAACCTAAAGCCTAAAGCCTAAAACCTAAAGCCTAAAGCCTAAAACCTAAAGCCTAAAACCTAAAGCCTAAAACCTCTCTCTACAAATTCACTGGCAACTTGATCCCCCAGCCTTTATAGTTGACATAATATCGACCGCTCCGAGGCGGACAACCGATCGTGTTGCACAACTGATGGGTAAATCTTTCCTCCATCGCCCGTGCGGACTTCTCTAGTGGATTGTTTTGATAAGTTTGCCCACCTCGGTAATAACCGATAAAATAGCGTTCGCCAAACTTTCCGATCCCGCCAGCTTGACGGCATTGTTGGGCATGAGTGAGTTCGTGAGCCAATAACACCAATCGATCGGTATCGCGAGCGCGATAGGGCGCGCGAATATAGATCCGATCGCAATAAGTCTGTGCCGACGAATCTACGCCCCCAATATGGGTTTCCTTGCCTCCTTGCGACCATCGATCGAGTAATTGAGCTTGATATACCACCGTTACTCGATCGACCAAATCGCCAAACAATGGCCGCAAATAGCCCTTTTGAGCTGCGTCCAAAGGTACGCCTTGAGGATTGCGTAAAGCCATGATTTGAGCCGCTAGCGGCAGCATTGTCGCCCCAGTTTCACTCCAGGCTAGTTCGGGAGTGGGTGCCGCGATCTCTGGTATTTGGGGGAGTTGGATTGCACCTGTAAGAGCCGACTTTTTGGTAAAGAATAGATCGTGGAGTGAGTGCGGAGATAGCGCGATCGCGATGACTAATGCCGTAACTAACACGATCGAACAAAATTTATAGAACTTTCTCAGGTTCGCGATCATTGCTCAAAACAGGTTGAATTAAAGTGAGGATTCAGCAAAGGCGGATCTAAAATCCATTGCTTAATCATAGCAATCCCACTTCGAGGGTCGAAAGTATCTTTTTTTTTAAAATCTTGAGGACGATCGCGCTGTCGATTGCCGCCCTAAATTGCTACAGTTCCACTCTGGCGTCAGATCTAAATGAGCACAAGTGCAAGATTTTTGATATAATTTTCATGTATTGTGTACCAATGCCATCAGCGAAAACCAAGCTAATAGGTATGTGTCCGTACAAAGATTTGGGTCTTGGGAACCAGGACTCCTGCCCTTGGAGGGTATGTAAGACCAGAAGGACTACTGAGTCCTGGCGGCGATGCCCGTTGAATGGGGAAGCCCACACTGTACAGAATGTCAGTGTTTGGTAGTTCACATTAAATAATCTTTTATTTCGATCGCAGGACAAAACCTTTTATGACACCATCCTTAGCTAACTTCATGTATAGCCTGCTCGCAGGCGCATTGATCGTCGTCGTTCCCGCTACCGTCGGCCTGATCTTCATCAGCCAAAAAGATAAGATTCAACGTTCTTAGGATTCGCAATCGAAACTAAACTAACCTCAGTTGGGTCGCACGACCGATCTGAGGTTTTGTAGTGGCAAAATTAGTCGATCTACGGATGGACGAAGCGGTTCGAGCGAGCCAGAATAGAAGTAGTAAAATTTTCGCCACAAGCGGCGTTTTTATTCGGGGGTTCCCCCCGAATAAAAAAACGACAAGACACAGAAGTGTTTAATATAGTCGATCGACACAAATAATGGTGAATGCTAAGATGTACGAAGAATTGAATGGTCTTTGACCATGTCGAGTATTTAATGTCCCAACGGTTCGCACCGTTCTGTTTCACCCCCTGAGGAAATCACCGTGAGTTTTGGCATTCCTGCGGCTCTGCTATTTGGTCTAGTTTTGATTCTTGCCTCTCTGAGCCTGTTTCTGACCAGCAAGTTCAAGCCCGATCTACATCAAGAATCTGACAACATCTATGCGATCGTTGGCATCATTTGTGGTTTACTGCTGCTGGTTAGCCTCGACTTAGGCGCAGCAATGGCCTTCCAGCAATTGCTAATGATTGGTGCTCTAATCAGCATCATGTGGCAATTTCTTCAGGTGCGTGCCGAAAACAAACGGCTCAAAGGCGGTGGTCGCAGTGCTGGTCGCGAAGTCCCCGCACGGAGAGCGGGTTACACTGCCCGGATTGATGATGAGCCAGAATATGCACCAGCCGAACGCAGCAATCGTCGCAACAAAGATAGATTCGATCGTCGTAACAACGAACGCGAATACCCAGAAGAGCTTCCTAGTCGTCGCTCTGCAACTAGAGAGTTGCCTGAAGACAGGTTTGCGCAGACATCCCCGCGCCGTCTCTCCGAGCCAGCTCGCGCCGAAGTAGGCTACCTCGCTCGTCGCCAAAATGAAAGTTGGGACGAAGAGGACTGGAATGATTCTGACGAACCAGCACGGGTGCGTCGCGCTTTACCAGATGCCGATTACGCCAGTTCCAATCGTCGCTCCTCTAGTGGAGATACGCCAAAAAATCGCAGCAGAAACACAAAAAAATCGCAGCAGAAACAACCGCCCCGATCTGGCGGAACCGACGCGAGAATGGGACGATCGCCAGCCAGATATGGGCATGACAGACGAGCCAGCACCTAGCCCCCGCAGCCGTCGTCGATCGCGTCCCGAACGCGATCCGAATACTTCGCCCGACAGAGCGGCAAGTCTTGGCGGTGAAGGTTCGACAGCTAACTATATAGACTACGAACCGATCGATCCGCCTTCGGGGTTACCTCCCTCTAGCAGCGAACCGATCGTGTTTCCCGATCGCTACTAAATCCCGCTCGGTTTAAACAGCACGCTCTCTATGGTTAACTAGCCTTGCAGAGCGTGCTTTTTCATTACGAACTTCAGTCACAAGCAAATCGCATTTTAGTAACATTCATTTTGGATTTTGCGATGCGTGTATCTACTTCAGTAGATACGCGCGAACCTGTGCGGACTCGCAATGTTAACCTAAAGATAAACCCGTCAACGATTTATCTCGTTCTTCAGGAGTCAATCCCTGACTTTGGATCGATACCCCAAACTTACCCAATCCCATCGGATCGATTAATTGATGTAAATTTTGACGACGCTGGAGTAGAGACTGAATATCGCCACCACTACTCGAAATGGCGGCGATTCTTTCTCCTAAGCCTAATGCCATTAAAAACATCCCTTGCTGGGTAAATCCGACTGTGTGTAAGCCTAATAACTCGCCATAATTTTGGAGCGCGGTAAAATCTACATGTGCGGTGAGATCCTGATTGCCGATATTAAGATAAGGATCGTTATGATGGGCGTGTTGGTAATAACATTGCAATGTCCCCTGCGATCGCATCGGATTATAATAGCGATCGGCAGTGTAGCCATAATCGATCGAGATAATATAACCGCGTTGTAACTTTTTAAAAACCAGATCTAGCCATGCTAAGGCAGCTAAATTTACTTCTGTCCGATATTTATCTGGATATCGATCGCCGAGCAAGTCAATCTGGTTGAGTTGCCAATACCGTTCTAATTTATCTGTCGATAGCTCGTCAATCTTCTCGGTAAGTACGAGATCTCGATCGCCAAGCGTGACATAAACTTCTTGCAATTTGTCCTCAATTTTTACGACTTGATGTACTGGAAAAGCATCGATCAGTTCGTTCGATAAAAAGCAACCATTAATCGATCGATCGGGTATTTCTGCCCAATCACACCAACGCACGGGTAAATCTTTCAGCCTCGCTTGTTGTGCTAGAATCATTGCTGGTGCCGTTTCGATGATGATGTAATCTATCGATCGACAGAAGTCGGGATATTCACGCTGGGCGTATGCTAAAATTTGGGCGGCTAATAATCCTCGACCAGCACCCATTTCGACTATACTAAATAGCTGTGGCTCTCCTAAAATTTGCCAGATTTGCTCTAACTGAGTTGCGAGCATTTCACCAAAATCATCAGCTAAATGGGGCGATGTCAAAAAATCACCACTTTCGCTAATTCGCTCGGCATTGCTGGCATAATAACCATGCTGAGGATGATATAATGCCAAATCCATATATTCAGCAAAAGTAATCTGTCGTCGTGGAGAACTCTCGATGCGATCGCCGATAATTCGCACCAATTCTAAATTATTATCCATACTTAAATTAATTGATAATTGATAATTGATAATTGATAATTGTGGGTTTTAAATCTTCGCTCTAACAACAATCCACCTAAAAGTGGGGGATGTAGCGGATGCAACCATGCAGAGGATACCTTGCGTATTCGTCGGCAAGCAAACCTCTGTCCTTTGTTAAACTTACAACCGTTCTAAACTACTAATCATACCTAAAATTAATGGAACTGCATCGGACGACTGGTAACTGGCGGTTGGGATTGGGATTATCGCTAGTTACTGTAATTTTATGGGGATTAGTGCCAGTTGCGATCGAAATTGTTTTAAAAAAGTTAGATGTATATACGATCAATTGGTTTCGATTCACAACGGCATTTATTTTGCTCGGCTGTTACTTATTTAAGCAAGAAAATATCCCTAAGCTTTCGCAATTAAGATCGGTGCCGATTTATCTGTTTGCGATCGCAATTTTAGGTTTGATGGGTAACTATGTCTTCTTTGTGATGGGTTTAAAAGCCACTTCTCCTTCACATGCCGAAGTATTAATTCAGTTAGCTGGTTTATTCTTGAGCTTAGGTGGATTGATTATTTTTAAAGAACGCTATACCCGCTATCAATGGATGGGTGTCGGTATTCTATTAGCTGGATTTATCGGTTTCTTTTCCGAACAATTAAAAGTATTAGCAGCAGATAGTAGTCGATACATTGACGGTAGCATCATGTTAGTCATTGCCGGAATTACTTGGGCAATCTACGCGCTGGTTCAAAAGCAATTATTGACTAAATTAGACTCTACTCACATTATGTGGGTAATTTATGGCGTGTGTGGCTTATTATTTTGGACTGTAGCCAAACCTCAAACCTTACTTCAGCTTAACTCGATCGAGTGGATGGCACTGATTTTTTGCGGTTTAAATACCGTCATTGCCTACGGAGCTTTTGCAGAATCGTTGCAACATTGGGAAGCTTCTAGAGTCAGTGCAATTTTAGCTCTAGCACCGATTTTCACGATCGTGTCGATGAGTCTAACTGCTTGGCTAGCACCAGGATTAGTCACTCCCGAACGCATCACTGCACTCGGTTTCCTCGGCGCAATTCTCGTCGTCGTTGGCTCGATGTCGATTTCATTAGGCAAAGTTAAAGTAATTGATAATTGATAATTGATAATTGATAATTGGGTTGTTAAAGTGGGGATTTACGTTCCACCCTAACAACGATATGATTTGCTCCCAAAAGCAATTTATGAAGCGGCTTGCACTTGTCGGGAAATCCGACAGTTTTGCACACCAAGCAGCAAGACAGCGACGTGTGCTCTACAGGAAACCTCCAGGTATAGCGCGTCAAGACAAGCATTGATCCTATTCTAAATTTCAGGGATTGCGATCGCCAGGAGATCGTACCTGCATTCAGCAAAGCCAAACTATCAACTATCAACTATCAACTTACGGTTCGCTCATTTTCAGGGAGGGTCATCAGATTGTGGCCCAAGGCAAGTATAAATCTCAACTGGAAAGTTC
>NZ_PVWO01000393.1 GCF_003003845.1 Chamaesiphon polymorphus CCALA 037
CACCTGCCACATCGATGCCACTCGCGCCAGCCGCGATTAATTGATGCGCCATTTCGGCAGAAATTCCATTACCGACCTCTTTAATAATTACTGGTACGGGTAGCCGCTCGCAGACGATCGCGATCCGATCGAGTAATCCCTTAAAATTGGTATCGCCATTAGGTTGAATGCATTCCTGAAGGGGATTGAGATGCAAAATCAAGGCATCGGCGGCTAATAATTCTACTGCTTTCAAACATTCATCGACTCCATAGCGATAATTGAGTTGAATGGCTCCCAGATTGGCAAGTAACAAGATATCCGGCGCAATCTTGCGAACTTGAAAAGTATCCGCTACCTGCGGTTGTTCGATCGCGACGCGTTGAGAACCGACACCCATAGCTAATCCATATTCTTGCGCCACTTCTGCCAGTCGATAATTGATCTCCTTGGCTTGCAAAGTCCCACCAGTCATCGAAGAAATCAAAATCGGCGCACCGAGCTGTTTCCCCAGCAATTTGGTAGTAAGATCGATGCAGGAGTAGTCTAGTTCTGGCAGACAACTATGACTGAACTGATATCGATCGAATCCACTGCCCTGAGTTTTAAACTGGACATCTGATTCCAAACAAATCTGAATATGTTCGGCTTTGCGTTGAATGGTGGACATAGTGGTAGTTGCGAGGTAATCGAGCCAATCTCAAATTCTTAAGATCTTCGCTACTTATTTTATGATGGAACCACCAGTAAATAGCATCAAACTCTCACAAACAGCTAAAGACCAACTCGTAAAACTCAAACGAATTACGAAGATCGATCGCTGGAATATTCTCTGTCGCTGGGCATTCTATCGCTCTTTGGCAGAGACAGCACCACCATCGCTCATTCCTATTCCCGCCGATAGCAATCTCGAAATGAGCTGGCAAGTTTTTGCTGGCGATCTGGCCGATATTTCTATTCTCGCACTCAAGCAGCGATGTTATCGAGACGGACTCGATCTAACGCCCGAAGTTTTATCGCAGCAATTTCGACTGCATTTACATCGCGGTATCGGTTATTTAGCTGGCGATCCTAAGATGCGCAAAATTGAAGATTTAGTCGCTCTCGTCAGCCGCGAGGATAATGGGTAATAACCCACGTTGCTAGTTATAACCTCAGCGGTTAGAAACCGCTGCTCATATTGCAAAGTCCGCCTGCGCGGACTGATTAACTAGTCCGCGCAGGCGGACTTCGCAACACCAGCCACGACTTCTAGTCGTTGGCCTCACCATTAGCTAGCTTACGTTATTAGAAGACGTGCATCTGCAAACCGTCAGGAAATAAAGGCTCAGCTTAGAGCCGCTTTATCTTTTTATAAGTCTTCCCGCTCGCCATAATTGCCGAAGAGCCAAGTGGGGCACAAAAAAAGAGGTAGAGACCGATTGTGTTTCTACCTCTGGCTGCGATCTGGTTTTTAAAAAGCCGCTCGGCCTTTTGCTGGTGCGCGTAGCTCGTCGATCGATAAATGCGGGGTTTCTGTATACACTGAGTCTAGTAATATATCCAGGCTCCCAGCTTCGCGGGCACTGTCGATCGCTTTATGATTGATTAATTCGCCTACATTGAGGATAACCTCATCATTGCGATCGAGGATAACTCTGGTAGTGGGACGACCTAAAGCTCCTTTAATCCGCTTTTCTTCGATTGCTTGTTTGCTGCGTCCTTGCAAGTCATTAGCGGTCTCTTTGACATGCTCCCAGATATTGAGGGCACCTTCACGCACGCGCTCGCTGGTGTCGGCGGTGGTGGTTTTGAGCCGCTCTCCGGTGGTGGTTGCCAGAGCACCTGCTTGGGAGCGAGCTGCAACTGAGTGAGACAAGCCGACAGCTTCTAATAAGGCTGACTCCTGATGAGTTGCCTTGGCACGCTCGATCGCGTTTTGAGTGACGATTTGACCCTGGGCGGCGATAATATAGCCCTGGGGAGTATATACCTCGCGTTGCGCGCGTCGTCCTTGAGCTTGTTCTACAGTAAATCCAGCCATGAGATTACCCATGCGATCGCGGAAGGGTTCGGTCAAACTCCCACCAGCAGAGCGATAGAGTTCGTCTAGGACTCCTAGCCGCTCGGCACTCTCGGCAACTCTGATATTAATAATTTCGCCTGCGGAAACTACTTGGATGCCGTTAGGAGCCTTAACTGGAAATTGTGCCATCTTCCCAATTGCAAAGGCTTTTTGCTCTACCCGATCGACGATCGCATTTGTGACTCTGGTATTAGCTACTCGTCCGGCTGCTTGAAGCCTTTCGCCAGCTATTTGAGCTGTATCCTGAAACTTCTCACCCGCAACTTGGGCGGTATCTTGAAGGCGTTCGCCCGCAACTTGTGCGGTGGCTTGCAGCTTCTCGCTGGCAGTTTGCATCGCTGCTTTAATCCCGCCGACTTGCTCTTCCATCAAGGCGATTGTCTCGACAGGGACGAAGGCTACATCTTCACCAATTTTGAGTGTATGGGTGGCTGGGACGAACGATCTGCCCGAATAAGCATCGGCAAATAATCCCCCAGAAGTTTCGTATCCTTCGATCGCCCCACTGGTTTCATCAAAATAGAAATCGATGAGTTTGCCCAAGTCACGACCATCGGTGGTCATAATGCGGGTGCCATTTAAAACGCTTCGATCGGCTAGAATCCGGTTAATATTTTCGTAGTCGCGAGCGGGAGCAATCGCGTCTTTAGACGGTACGATGATGGCATCTACACCGAGTGCTTTGACTAGGAAGAGTGGCAAAACTTTAGCCCGATCGAACCAACCTTTCTCTGCAATTAAAAATCCAAGCAGGCTATTATTATTTTCATCAAAGATGAGATCTTTGATACTATCAATTCTTTCGCCAGAGTCATACGTAATGACTGGCTTGCCGATAAGTTCTTTACCCTTACGCACGATCTTTATTTCCCTTTATTATTAGTAGCTACTATTTATCTGTTTGTTATTAATTTTTATTTACGGTTCTATCGGTCTTCGCGGATCGGAATCATAAAAATGTGTCGATCTTCTGCTAGGGTTATCTCTACCGAAACCTGGCACTAAATCTATTTCTCCGGTATACTCTAGCGCAGTAGCCGCAGCCAGAATCAATACAGCGATCGTGGTGTATAAGGGAGTTTTTGAGGTTCTTCCTACTAATCTGGGCATACAATTTTTATTATTTTTAGCTTGACTTATTACCTCGATCTTATCAGTTTGGACTGCGATCGACACTCGGTCGATAGGTGTAAATAATGACAACTCATTAAATAATTAGATGTACTTATATAATTCGCATCTATGCCAAAGGAAATAAGCTTTATCTTTAATATCTGTTTCACATAAAAAAGCTTAGACAATAGCTGCCTAAGCTTTAAATTAAAATACCCAGTATCAGTCAAGAGCAACTATCGTCAGAGTTACTTGTTTAGATTTTCTTTAGCGCGATCTACACCATCGCTAATTTTGTCACCAACTTCTTTGGCTTTGTCGCCAATTTTATCTTTGGCATCTTCGATGCCGTCACGGACGTTTGCAGCAGCTTGTTTAGCTTTTCCAGCCGCTTCATCTTCAGTATTTCCAGTTACTGCGCCTGCAACTTCTTGACTCTTGCCTTCTACATTTTGAGCGGCTGCTTTTGCGCGATCTTCGGTACTCATATTATTCTCCTATTGTCTTATCCTGCTATTAGCTTTCGCAGTTGAACTATCTGTACTATACGATCGTTAGCCAAAAACTCTCTCTACTCAAAGCCATACTTATAGCGCGATCGATCTAGATCGGACATCTGTAAATCGGCTTACCAAAATACCTCGATCGACGGATTAGTTGAAGTTGTCGCACTCGGCATGACTTCGAGGTGGTAAAATTCTCAACACACTTAAGAAGATACTCCCGATCTCGACTAGAAATCGGGGGTATCTTCTCAACCTCAGCCTACCAATCGAACCAGTTGGCTTTTTTAGCTTATGCTGTAGTGAATGATGCGTCGGGTTCCGAGTCTGGAGTTTAAGAACTCTGCCGATCGTCTTCTGCTCGATCTTTTAGTTCGTGTTTCATCGCTTCACTCACCCCAACCTCTGGCTGTTCTCCAGTTGGTGCAGCGGGATAAAGCATTTCTGCTTCAGAAGCTATTTCCTCCTTCATGGCCGAACATGCCTGCGTAAAAGTTTGGGGTTTACCCAGACTCTCATTTGTAGCGACTAATTGTTGACCTTCATTTATCGATCGCTCTTTGATTCCCGAGCAAGTATCGCTCAAACTCGGAGGTTTGCCCGTAGTCTCTGGTGTGGAGGTCGTTTGAGCTTTGCTGACAATTTCATCTTTCATCCGCTCCCCAACGTCCGTCAAGGTCTGCGGTCGATCGCGAGATTCATCGTCTGTTGCTAGATTCTCTTCTAAACTGAGATTGATATCGTCCATATTATTTTCAGGTGTGTTATTCACACAACTAAAGTATTTATCAATGTACGATCGATCGACTGTCTATGTTATCTGTTGAAATGAGTATTTCTCCTCTATCGATCGATAGAGGAGAATATTTACTCCCAGTAAAACTTTAATGTTGAGTTTTTACAACATTCTAGACAATAGATTTGGCCTTCGACCAGACACCGTTTTCGTCTTCATCGAATTGCTCGATGACTTTAGCCCAAGCAGCTTGTTCGGCTTTGGTTTTGTCGTTGGTTTGTTTGAGTGCGGCACCGTAGCTAGCGATAAACACAGTCTGAGCCTCATCAGACAAGTGCGAGCGGATTTCGGGCGAGAGGTCTTCGGGACTGTTGTACTGTCCAGCAGCGCGCGGTAGAGCAGACTCGTTGACGTGGATATCTTTGGCACCCGCACTTTCTAACAGCAGTTGGTATTCACCAGTACGATCGGCAGGTACTTCGAGCATCATTACAAATTCCCCTGCGGCGAGGCGGGTTTGGTAGAGTGCTGCTTGTTCTTCGGGCATCCCTAGAGCGGCTAATACAGATACTAAACCAGCTCCGGCACTACCTGCGATCGCGCCGCTAGTAGCTCCGAGTAAGATCGCGCCGATTGGCCCTGCGGCAACAATTGGGCCGACAAACGGTACTAGTAATACGCCTACGCCAGTCAGCAAGCTCAAGAAAGAGCCAAATAAAGAGCCAAAGATTGCGCCACTGCGGAGTCCACCCAAGATGACGTCGCGTTTGGAAATAAATCCAGTAATTTTAGTCTGGGATTGAAAGTTGCGTCCCATTACGGAGATGTCTTCTTTAGGAATGCCGCGCTCGATCGCTCGGCGAACGACGCCATCGATTTGGCTCTCTTCTGCAAACACGGCAGAAATGGTGCGTTCTACTACGGAATTCGTGGGTTGGGTTTGGGTTTGTTCTGACATTTTAAAATAGGGGTATAAGGGATAAGAAATCGCTGGTTTTTAAAAAGTCGAGCTACGTTGTTCTTACTTTTTAGACACTAGCTAAGAAATCGCTGGTTTTTAAAAAGTCGAGCTACGTTGTTCTTACTTTTTAGACACTAGCTTCGTTTTATTTGGGTTTACCCCCCCAACCCCCCCTTATAAAGGGGGGGCTTTTCCGGCTCCCTTCTTATTTATAAGAGCAGGGGCTTATCCGGCTCCCTCCCCTTTAT
>NZ_PVWO01000394.1 GCF_003003845.1 Chamaesiphon polymorphus CCALA 037
CATCCGCAGCATTCATCATGACTAGGAGCGACTACTAAATCTGCTCGACATAGCAATACCGAGCAAATAGCGGCTAAATTGGACTTAAACCATCTCTAGATACCGCCATCACTGCTCTAGGGGACAGATGCGCGAGAACTAAAATTGCGATCGTGTCGATCGGGTGTTAACATTGGGCACAATACCTTAAGGACGACTGTTCGTAGCGTAGACACCAGAATCTTAGAAGAGTTTAGGTTGATATTAGCGTAAGCAGATCCCCAGCTAAAAATAATCCACCTAAAGGAGGGGGATTTAAACACTCGATTTTTGTTAATCTAGTTCCAATATCGATTCTAATTTTAACTTTGACATCACCATCGAGCTAAGAGTGAAAATCGAGCCGCAACACCAATCTACTCCGTGTCAATTGACAAATAATTCCTCCTATAGTTCGCGTCGGTGGCTGAAGTTGTTTTTAAAAACTGGCAGCGCGATCGGTTTAGTTTTATTTTTGTTAGCAATAGTTGCGCTCGGATTCGGTCAATGGTGGGCAAAAGACAACTTAATTCCAATTGTCGATCGCGAGCTAACCAAAAGTCTCAAGCGTCCGGTTAATTTGGGTAAACTCCAAGATATTTGGTTTAATGAGATTCATATTAAGAATGCTAAAATACCGACCAATGGGAGAGATTTAAACCAGATAGTAGCTCCAGATGTATATGTCAGTTTTAATCCGTTTAAGTTATTATTCGATCGCTCGTTAAAATTGGATGTAAGGCTGGCTTCACCCCAGATCGAGTTAGCTCAAAATACTCAAGGTAATTGGTTAAATATTCCCCCTCAGGAGAAGCAACCGCCCCCACCTATAAAGATTGAAGTCGGTACGATTAAAATCGATGATGCGCGCATGACGATCGTACCCTACAGTCAAGTGCCGCAGCCGATTACTGTCAGTAAAATTAATCTCCAAGCCGATGTCAACGATCGACAAGATCGAGTTACATTTAATGGTGGCGCGCAGTTTCAAGAAAACGGACAGGTAAATTTTAAAGGTAATAGTTCGATCGCGAGTGGAGCAACCGAGCTATCGGTTAAGGGTCAAAAATTAGATGCATTCGCCGCAACGCGAATTGTCAAAATTCCCGAAGTAACGATCGCCAGCGGTACGGTAGATGGCGATTTGAGCCTAGCGATTCAACCTCAGAAAGATTTAAGGATTAATAGTAATTTATTGGTTAATAATGGCAAAATTGTTATTAACAATGTACCGAAGAGTCTGGATGAGGTTAACGGCTTTATTAATGTATCGGAACGAGCGGTCAAGTTTAACAATGTAACGACCAAATACGATCGAGTTGCTGGAGTCGTCAGTGGCGATCTCAATTATAGTACTGGTTATAATTTAAGTGCGCAGACTGCGCCGATAACCTTGCCAGATGTTTTTAAAAGCATCGATGTTAAGTCACCTTTTCCCCTTGCTGGTACCGCAGTCGCTCAGTTACAATTAACGGGTAAATTGGATCGACCAATTTTAGCTGGAAGGTTTAATAATACCCAAATCAGTCAAGTCGATCGCGTGCAAGTCGAGCGGGTAGATGGTAACTTTAAACTTGCCGATGGACGCATTACCTTAGACGCGATCGCACAACCTAAATTAGGTGGTAAGGTAACCACCCAAGGGGAAATTCAGCTTTTAAAAATTCCCCGAACTAGCTTCCAGGTGCAGGGAAATAATCTCCCTGGCGATGCCCTGAGTCGGCTGTACGGCGCGAAACTACCCACGCAGTTAAAAATTGGCAATGCAGCGGTACGGGGTACGATCGCGGGTACTGGAGAGGCTATTTTTACCAATTTAAAGATCGATGCACCGCAGGCAACTTATCCCGTCAGTACCGATCTCCAGATTACACCTCAAGGAAAAACGATCGTGCGGGGTGCGACGCTCTCGGCGGCTGGGGGAACAGTGCGAGCCACAGGTGAAATTACACCAACTAATTGGCGACTGAATTTACAGCCGCAGGCGGTAGATACGCAGCAATTAGCACAGCTTAACGGAGTGAAATTACCACCTAATTATAGTGGTAAATTAGACGGTAATGTTCGGGTGGCAGGTCTTAATAACGATATCGATATCGATCGAATTCAAGCTAGTGGTAACTTAAATTTACAGTTGCCAGCCGGAACAGTAATCGCCGATCGAATTAATCTCGATCGCGGTGTGTGGAAAGCTAATGTTAGTAGTAATGCTCTCGATCTTCGGCAACTCGTAGCTGATAGTATCGATAGCAATAATTTAGACCCAGCATCTCCAAGTAAGAATCAGCTACCACCAGGAGTTATTAGTGGTAATTTTAATCTCAGTGGTAACAATCTCAAGCAGATAACGCCAGAGAATATCCAAGCGCAGGGGCAGGGTAAATTTAAACTTAAAACTGGAGAAATTCAGTCGCAAAATCTGACGATCGCCAATGGTAACTGGCAAGGATTATTTACCGCCAACCGACTCCCATTATCTGCACTCGCTCCTAAAGTTGGCGGACAATTGAGCGGCTCGGCGCAACTTGCAGGCAATCTCAAATCTTTTGCACCCGAATCGCTGCGCGGAGTAGGCAAGGGCGAAATCGTATTACCTCAAGGTAAAATCGTCGGCAATAACTTACAGATCGATCGCGGTAAATGGCAGGGGAATCTCCAAGCTTCATCATTAGTAATCGGTAGTCTCGCCCCTGAAGTTCCGCTCAAATTTAAAGATGCCAAGCTAGATGGTAACTTCAAAGTTGCCGGAGATATCCAACAGCTCAAACCAGAAAATATTAACGTAACTGGTAGTGGTAACTTGAGCTTGGCGGCGGGTAATGTTCTCGCTCGCCAACTGGAACTTAATGCCGGAAAATGGCGCGGTGATTTTGAAGTCGATCGATTAAAATTAGGCGATATCAACACCGAAATACCGACTAAATTTAATTCGGCGCGACTGAGTGGTAAGTTCATTGCAAATGGAGATTTGGACAGAGTTAACCTAGATCGATTGCAAGTAGCAGGCGATGGCGAACTAAAATTAGCCGATGGCAGCATTCGCGCTACGGGTTTGAAATTAGCAGGTGGTAATCTCTCTAGCAATCTGGCGATCGCTAATTTCCAATTAGGCAATCTGAATACTCAACTAGATCCTCAGTTAAAAGCGGGTAAAATCTCTGGTAATTTTAATATATCTGCAAATGTTAATAAATTAACCCCCACTACCATTCAAGCTAGCGGCAATGGTAAGTTGAAATTAGCCAACGGTGGCGAAATTAATGCAAATAATTTCCAAACTAATGCTGGGGCATGGCAAAGCGATCTTACCGCGAACGGTTTGCAACTCGGCACCGTAAATCGACAATTACCAGCAGCAATTAAAGTAGGCTTATTATCTGGTAGCTTTAAAGCTGCGGGCAACCTTAAAACTCCAGAACTAGCAAAAATTCAAGCTAGTGGTAACGGACGAATTAGCAATATTCTCGGCGGTAATATTCAAGTCAATAATTTAGCGATCGATAACGGACAGTGGCAGGGTAACACGATCGCCGATCGCCTAAATATTGGCGAACTAGTTAAATTTGCACCGCCAAATGTCGCCGCTGCCATCGGTGCTAACTCACCCCCAGAAAACCGTTTAGCCGGACAACTGAGCGCGCAGTGGCAACTGCGCGGCAACCTTCAGGAAAATAGTCTGGCAAATCTGCTCGTTTCGGGACAAACAAAATTAACTAATTTTCAAATCGGCGCACTAAAATTCGAGCGCAACCTGACAGGTAATGTTCGAGCAAATCCTGGAGAAGGAGTAGACATTGATTTTGCAGGTGAAAACGATCGATTGGCACTAACACTCGATCGTAATTTACAGCCCCAAAGTTTCGCGCTCAAGCAACAAGATATTACCGCCAACGGCAATGTCGATGGCAAGATCCTCGGCATTGATGTCCAAAGATTGCCCATAACTTTATTACTCCCCTGGATTCCTAAAAATGCAGGCATTCAACAGTATCGATTCGGTGGCAATGCAACTGGTAATCTGGCGATCGATCTGAATAATTTACAAGTTACAGGCAAACAGATCGAAATTATCGATCCGATTTTTGGAGCCTTTCAAGGCGAACGACTCGCAGGCGATTTTCGCTATGCTAACGGCCAACTCGCACTCGATCGTACCGAAATTCAACGCGGCAAACATACCTATCAGCTCGACGCCAGTATCTCGCCAGGAGCCAGCACCCCCACCTTCCAAGCCAAACTCCAAGTCCCCAGCGGCGAGTTAGAAGATATTCGCAATATCCTCCAAATTTTTAGCACCAACGATCTGTTTAAACCATTCCCCCAGCGTAAATACGGCACCGCCGCCGATCTCAATACCAAACCCGAAAGACTCGCCAGTCGTCCGTATTCCCTCAACGACCAACTGCGGCGGCTCTCCGAACTTCGACGGTGGCTGAATCGCGATGCAGATCGCCAAGCTGATGAGAAGCTCATTCCCGATCTCGGCAACCTCCAAGGAGAATTTAGCGGCGAAATCTCGCTCTCGAATAGTCCCAAAACCGGACTCCGCAGTGACTTCAAAATCGCTGGTACCAAATGGCAACTCGAAAGCTACCGCCTCGATCGCATCCTCGCTCAAGGCAACTGGCGCGATGGTAAACTTCGTCTCGAACCGCTCGATCTCACCATCGAGGATAGTCAGATCTCGATCGCTGGCGATTTTGGCATCGACAATCAAAATGCCAAGGTCAATGTCAAAAACTTCCCCGTACAGGCTCTTGCCAGCCTCGTCGAGCTGCCTATAGATATAGATGGCGCGATCGACCTCTCGGCGCAAATTGGTGGCGAGCTAGCCAATCCTCGCATCAGTGGGGATGTCGTCCTTAACGACGGCGCGCTCAACGCGACTAAACTTCAGGACGTCACGGGTAACTTTAACTATTGGGATGGACGGCTGAACTTTACTAGCGACGCCAACTTCGCCAAAAGTCCGATCGTTTCTCAACAAGACCGGATTAAAATTACTGGCAGCATTCCCTATCAACTGCCCTTTGCTCTCCAAGCACCAGCTAGCAACGATATTAACATCGATTTAAGCCTGCAAAATCAGGGTTTACAAGCGATCGACGTCTTGAGCAAACAACAACTCTCCTGGCTCGATGGCCAAGGTAAAATCGCCCTCAAGATCCAAGGCCAAATGAAACCGGGCGGCGAAGGGATCGAAACGCTCACCGCCAGCGGCACCGCCAATATCACCAAAGGCCGAATTCAAAGTGTCGCCCTTCCCGAACCCTTAACCGATGTTAATGCCGATATTATCTTTGATTTCGATCGCGTCGAAGTCCAAAAATTCACCGGGAAATTCAATCGCGGACAAGTCAGTATTGCCGGAATCATTCCCATTTCTGACTCTTTTTCGATCGAACCCAGCCAGCAACTCGGCATCCAAATGAATGGCGTTGCGGTGGATGTCAAAGAGAAATACAAAGGGGATGTCAATGGCAAACTCACCATCCTCGGTACCGCCCTCAATCCCGTCCTCTCCGGCGATATCCAGCTCAGTAACGGACAAGTCTTTTTACCAGAAACACCCAATACCACTG
>NZ_PVWO01000395.1 GCF_003003845.1 Chamaesiphon polymorphus CCALA 037
GCCCTTGAGCCACTGGACGATCAGCACGCGGTGAGACTCATCTTGACTGATACCTTTGCCGATCGCTTGCAGAGCTTTACCCAGCGCACTGGTAGACTTACCTTTACCATCTCCTGTGTAGATTTCAATTCCTTCAATCCCTTGTGCTGCGGCTTCAGGATGGTGGTGTGCTCTCATCTCAGAATGTAAATCGGCAATCTCGATTAGCTCCGCAGGTGCATCGCGCCCAGTAACAATCACTTCGAGATGATCGGGTTTCGATTGCAAGATTTCGACAACTTCGGCAATCGGGAGCAAACCTAAATCGAGTGTGGGACTGAGTTCGTCCAGAACGATCACGGAATATAGATCCGAGTAAATCGCACCTTTAGCCACCGTCCACGCACGATGGGCTTCAGAACGATCGAAATCTGTTACTTCCTCTTTACCGAAATATTCAGATCGCCCAGTTCTGACTCGATCGATCAAATGCGGGAAACTCTTTCTCAATGCCGCGATCGCCGCATCTTCATCATAATCGCGTTCGGAACCTTTCAAGAACTGAAGTAATAAAATCCGCGTATCCGCACCCGCTTCAATCCCCAACCCGATCGATCTCAATACTACCCCTAGTGCTGCTTGAGATTTACCCTTCCCCGCCCCATCGTAGACGTGAATTTGTCCTACCGCACGTTCTTTACGCTTGGTTGCCGTGCGAATCCCAATCCCAACTCTAGTCACTGATTTTTACTCCCAATCGATCGATTATCGGCATTTGCTGCTCGTCTATCTTACAACAAGGTCTTGGATGTCGAGGGAAAATTTTGGGAGTTGGGAGTTGGGAGTTGGGAGAGAGGGAGAGAAGGAGAGAAGGAAACTAGTTATATTTCTTTTACCCATTACCCATTACCCATTACCCTAAAGCCTAAAACCTAAATTCACAATGCGCCGATCTGTCGATTGGGAGGATGGTTGTTTATAATGGCTTTAACATTTGCTCGATCGATCGCCACATTATTACTATGAACCTCGCACTATCTCAAATCGGTAATCAAATGTCTAATTTAACTGGCGTTCGCGCCATTATGAAGGACATTCAAGAAACTCTCGCTGCTAGAAAAGGTGAAGAATTTATCAATCTCAGCGCGGGTAATCCGGTGATTTTACCTGAGATCGAGCAAATGTGGCGGGACTATACTCAGGAGTTGTTAGATAGTAAAGATTATGGCGAGGTTGTCTGTCGGTATGGTTCGAGTCAGGGTTATCAACCACTAATCGATGCGATCGTCACTGATTTCAATCGTCGCTACGGCCTCAATTTTACCTCCAGAAACGTCCTAATTACCCCTGGCAGTCAAAGTTTGTATTTCTATGCAATGAATGCTTTTGGCGGCACTACGGCGGCGGGGCAAATGAAACAGGTAGTTTTACCGCTGAGTCCCGATTACACGGGTTATGGTGGGATGGCGATCGCCCCAGATTCAGTCTTAGCTTACAAGCCAACTTTAGATACAGACGCTGCCAATCATAGTTTTAAATATCGTCCCGATTTCAGTCAGCTCCAGATTGGCGAAAATACTGGTTGCGTCCTGTTTTCGCGTCCTTGTAATCCCACTGGCAACGTATTGACAGATGAAGAAGTTCAAAAAATTGTTGCACTTGCTGCTAATTACGACGCGCCAGTACTGATCGATTCAGCTTACGCGCCACCATTTCCCAGTCTGAATTTCACTGAAATGACCCCGATTTTTGGGGATAATATCTTGCACTGTATGAGTCTTTCCAAGGCTGGATTACCAGGCGAAAGAATCGGTATCGCTCTAGGTAGTGAAAAATTCATCGGTACCCTGGAATCGTTTCAGACTAATATGTGCCTTCACTCGTCGCGCTACGGACAAGCGATCGCAGCCAAAGCCATTGATAGCGGACGCTTGGCAGATTTAGCCACTAGTGTAATTCGCCCTTATTACCAACACAAATTTACCGTTCTCGAATCCGGATTAGCCAAGTTCATGCCTCAAGATCTACCCTGGTTCCTCCATCGTGGTGAAGGAGCAATTTTCGCCTGGATGTGGTTCCAAGATTTACCAATGACCGATCGAGATCTCTATCAAGCACTCAAACAAGTCGGCGTCATTGTCGTACCTGGAAATTCGTTCTTCCCCGGATTGCGCGAAGATTGGGCACACAAGCAACAATGCATCCGGATCAGCCTGACAGCCAGCGATGCAGATATCACCACCGCCATGGAGCGATTAGCCAACGTTGTGACGCAAGTTTATCAGGGCAAGTAGATCGTAGGTTGGGTAGCGGATGCGCGCTCGTCGGGTTTCCCGACGGGAAAAGCGCACCAAGCAGAGCGTAGCGAAACCCAACACCACCAACATCGATCGCGATCGAGTTTAACGATCGAATATTTTAAATATAAATGCTTGGGTCAAAATGTACCGATGCTCGATCGCATTAATCGATCGTTCCGTTAATGCTGGGATGGTTGGGTAGAAGCCCACGAAACCCAATAAACCCAGATCTCGCACATGAAGTAGGTCACGCCAGTAGGGTGGGCACTGCCCACCATCTAGGTTTCAGACACAATCTATTTGATAAAGAATTACACCTACCTACTCAGTTGCTGGTCGATCGTACAACCTGAATGGTGGGCAGTGCCCACCCTACTTTTTGAATTAATTATCAATTATCGATTCAATTAAGCCATTCTCGTCTCGATCGCCCAGCGCGCTAATTCAGTCCTGTTACTCAGTCCGGTTTTACCGAGCATGTTCGAGACGTGACTTTCGATCGTGCGTTGGCTGACATTCATCTGTTGGGCAATTTCTCTATTGGCGAGTCCTCTAGCCACTAATTGAACTACCTTGAGTTCGGTGGGAGTTAATTCGACAGTTGCGGGAACTTGGATCGGGGAACTATCGTCTCCCATGCCATCGGTGTGTAATAGCAATCTATTAGTTTGTTTGAGCGAAGACTCCACTTGCGCGACGAGTTCTTCTGGCTCGAATGGTTTGACCATATAGACATCCGCGCCCAAATTCAGACCCTTAATCCGATCTTGGCTCTGTCCTCTAGCAGAGAGAAATAGGACTGGAATCCAACTGGTACGTTGATCTTGGCGGACGTTTTCAATCAGGGCATAGCCATCCATCTCCGGCATCATGATGTCGCAGATAATCATGTCGGGGAGATGTTGGGAAAGCAAGTGCAAAGCTTCTTTACCATTGTCCGCAGTCAGCACCTCATAGCCGCGAAATTCTAAATAATCCCTAACTAATAAGATGAGATTGGGGTCATCATCGATTAATAGTAGTCGCTTGCGGTCTTTTCCACCAACTGCTTTCATAATCTTCTGACTAGAGTTAACCGTTTCTAACGATCGATAATTTGTATTTAACCACCCATTTGGGTCGGGATGCTACCTAAAATTCAACTTATTCAAACAAAATAGCTGCGTTGGCGTAGCCTTCGCCTTGCGAAATCGGCAAGATATCATTGTTACTTTTGTAGATAAGCGATTGTGTGTCACACCCACCGCGCACTTGGATTTTCCAGGTGTAGATCCCATTTCGGATCTGTGTGTAAAGATTCACAGTTATGAGATAGTCTACCGCTTTTGCCAGAATAGTGAAGCTTTTGTAGATTCAATTTTTGACAGTGCGACAGGCTACAACCAGAATTATTCAGAACACAGGTGTCTATAGATAATACTCTAAGATTGCGATCGAGTGGTAACCAAAATTCTTGTCAATTAATTAGCTAGTATGGCTATCGATCGACAGTTAAAAGTAGATTTCCTCTACCTGCGCCAATCTGACTTTCACTCTCCCACTTGAATTTGAGCTTAATGTAATAATTCCTCCAATTGATTTTGATTGCACAACCACTGATACAAGCCTTCTCTACCGATTAACTCCTGATGGCTACCTGTTTGGACGATTTCGCCTTTATCCATTACCATAATCCGATCGGCTGTTGCTGCGGCAGATAATTGGTGGGTAATAAATATTACCGTCCGTTTTTGTCCGGTTTGAGTGAGATTTTGGAGAATGGCTGTAGCCGTCTGATTATCGACACTAGAGAGAGCGTCATCGAGAATCAAAATCGGTGCATTCATTAGTAGCGCGCGTGCTAATGCCGTCCGCTGGCGTTGTCCGCCAGAAAGGGTAATCCCGCGTTCGCCGACGATCGTATCGTACTGTTGCGGAAAGTTGAGTACCTCAAAATGAATTTGCCCCAGTTGTGCGGCGGCTTCGACAGTACTTCTACTCGCTAAAGGCTCGCCATAACGGATATTATTCTCGATCGAGGTACTAAATAAAAAGCTCTCTTGTGGTACATAGGCGATCGATTTTCTCAGATCGTCTAAGCTCAAACTATTTACATCGTAATCATCGATAAATAAACTGTTTTCGGGTATTTCTACCAATCGGGGAATAGCATTAGCGAGTGTCGATTTTCCCGAACCGATCGGGCCGACGATCGCGATCGTTTCGCCAGCGTTAATTGTAAAATTAAGCTGTTTGAGTGCGGGAGTCTCAGCCCCAGGATGAGTATAGCTAAAATCTCGTGCAGAAATTTGACCGCGTAGTGGTGTATCTAAATGGATCGATTTTGGTGTATCGGCGATTTTGGGTCGGTTAAATAAGATGGCTTCGACTCGATCTATACTAACTTCACCCCGTTGGTATGCCGTAATTGTAAAGCCTAATAATGCTGTCGGAAAAATGAGGTTTTGGGCAAATATAATCAGCGATAAAAAGCCACCGACACTAATTTCCTGATTGGCGATCGCTAGTCCGCCTTGCCATAATAATACCAATAAACTAATCGAAGCTAACCCTTGAATGATGGGGAAAATCGTATTTCGCGACTCAGCTAACTTGAGATTGGCATTAAATAATTCCTGGTTCTTTTTACGAAATGCGCGCCGCTCATTTTCTTCTTGAGCGTAAATCTTGATTAGTGAAATCCCACTCATATCCTCCTGAATCAACTCACTCAAATCCGAAATCGATTCTTGGACTACTACTTGTTGATTGCGCAGTTGTTGACTGAATAACTGTACTGTAATTAACATCAACGGATACACAGCCAATGCCAGCAATGTCAACTTGACATCGATGTATAACATTGCGGGCAAAGTGAGCGCGTAAGCAAATATAATATTTGCCGTACTCAACACTGCAAACCCTACCAACCGCATGATATTTTCAACGTCACTGGTAAATCGATTGATTAAATCTCCTACCGTCGTCGTCACAAAATAACCTGGCTCCAAACGCAAGATATGCTCGAAGATATTCTGCTTCATCTCAGCTTGAACTTGGCGTCCTACCCCAAAGATCAGAATCCGCGAAATCATCCGCACCACCCACATAATCGAGGTCAAACCTACCAGAAAGAGCGCGAGTTGCGTGAGATAATCGCTAGTAAATGAAGTCTTCAGTCGATCGATTCCATCTCTGATTAACAGCGGGATATAAACGCTCAAAGCATTGACAACAAATAGCGCAAAAATACCTTGCGCTGTTTGCCATTTGTAAGGATTGAGGTAGTTGAGAAGTTTTTGAAAACGAGACATCGATTAGAAGGACGGGGGGACTGGGG
>NZ_PVWO01000396.1 GCF_003003845.1 Chamaesiphon polymorphus CCALA 037
TCGCAACAATTTCAGCAAATTAACGCACGATTGTCACGTCAAATTGGGTGGGCAAAGTGAAACTAAACAGTTAGACTGTGGATTGAGAGGGAGAAATAATTCCTCACGATTAGAGTGACTTGAAGGCTATTGTTAACTATTTGTTACAAAGTCGAGCATTTAGTCATAAAAATAACAATCGAGAGATTGTTCGTGGTAATCTCATTACCGTTTGCGGAACGATCGTCATGCAAAATTGAAAGACACAAGATCTAGATGAGTATCGAAAATTAAGACCGATCCAACTGCGCTCTTAACTATCTTTCGATCGCAATAGTACCTAGAGTCGATCGGGAGCGATCCCAGCCACCCAAACAAAATTTTGCTTATGGCGAAAGCGTTTGAGCACTATAACAGCTAAATTGCTATATTTATGAGAGTGAACTCTGAATAAATTGATATTTTTATTAACAATCGAAACTGGCAAAAATTTTAATAAGAGCTACAATCAAAAGGGCTTTCCCCATCGAGAATGCTCTATGAGCGAAGACTATTAGATCGGCCACTGTTCGAGATCGACATTTCCGCTTGAGTAGACACTAGCAATCTGTCAGAATTGTTAAAGATATGCAAGCAGCAAAACTATTTCTTCATGAAATATAGCACCTACATTAGTTCATTGTTATAGATAGGAGTAAGAGGACCCACAAATGACCCAGACTAAAGACATGCTCGCAACCTTAACGACTAAAGACTCCGACAGCGAGTTGGAATTACTGCTCGACGAAGATGTTGATGCTGAAGACTTTACTGCTGATTCTGAAGGAGAATCTGATGTCGAAGACGAGGATGGTAAGCTGGGGAAGGTGAAAGCCTCCCGCCGTCGCGTTCAAACTAAGAAAAAACAATTTACGGAAGACTCGATTCGACTCTATCTGCAAGAAATCGGTCGAATTCGCCTCCTCCGCGCCGACGAAGAAATCGAACTCGCTCGCAAAATTGCCGACTTGCTAGAATTGGAGCGAATGCGCGAAAAGCTCCTCAACGACTTGGATCGCGAACCACACGATCGTGAGTGGGCAGCAGTCGCTTCAATGCCACTCAATCAGTTTCGCCATCGGTTATTTTTAGGCCGACGCGCTAAAGATAAAATGGTACAATCGAACCTCCGACTGGTTGTTTCGATCGCCAAAAAATACATGAATCGCGGTCTTTCTTTCCAAGATTTAATTCAAGAAGGTAGCTTGGGTTTAATCCGTGCCGCTGAGAAATTCGACCACGAAAAAGGCTATAAGTTCTCGACTTATGCAACTTGGTGGATTCGGCAAGCAATTACCCGCGCGATCGCGGATCAATCGAGGACGATTCGTCTACCAGTCCACTTATACGAAACTATTTCGCGGATTAAAAAGACTACTAAATTACTTTCTCAAGAAATGGGTCGCAAACCGACAGAGGAAGAAATTGCTACCCGCATGGAAATGACGATCGAAAAACTGCGGTTTATTGCTAAATCTGCCCAGTTGCCGATCTCGCTAGAAACACCGATTGGGAAAGAAGAAGATTCTAGACTCGGCGACTTTATCGAAGCTGACGGTGAGATGCCAGAAGATCAAGTATCTAAGAGTTTGCTCCGCGAAGATTTGGAAGGCGTGCTCGACACATTAAGCCCTCGCGAACGCGATGTTTTACGCCTGCGTTATGGTTTGGATGACGGACGCATGAAAACCTTGGAAGAAATCGGTCAGATCTTCAATGTTACTCGCGAACGCATTCGTCAAATCGAAGCTAAAGCTCTCCGCAAACTACGTCACCCCAATCGCAATAGTATTCTTAAAGAATATATCCGGTAAATAGTTGATAGTCGATCGTCGATAGCCAGTAGGGTGGGCAATGCCCACAGCTTAGTTTCAGACATAATCTATTGTTAAATAACTGCGTCTACGTACTTAGTAAAATAGACATCCATCATCTTTAAAGGTGGTGGATTTTATTTTGGTACAATATTAACTACGATCGATCTGCGATAACAACAAGTTAAATCTCGATTTGGTTTGAGAGGCTATAAAAAATGAGTATTACCTTATCAGTGCAATCCGATACCGATCGAGAGCAGCGATTGCTAATGCCAGGAACCTATAATTGGCAGCAGTTTGAAGCCTTAGAAGCTCTGCTAGCAGACTCGCCTGGACTACGCATTACTTACTTGGATGGATCGATCGAAATCATGACCCTTGGCGAACCCCACGAACTGATTAAGTCTTTAATCGGCATGTTCTTAGAAGCCTATTTTATCGCCAGCGGTATAGAATTTATACCCGTGGGCAGTGCTACCCGCAGAGGTGAAGCAAAAGGGACTTCCTTCGAGCCAGATGAATCTTACTACTTGGGCGAGCAAAAAGAGCATCCCGACTTAGCCATCGAGGTAATTTTAACTAGTGGAAACCTGAGCAAGCTGGAAAAATATCGTCGCTTTCAAATTCCGGAAGTGTGGCTGTGGGAAGACGATCGACTTCAGGTTTATTATTTAGAAGCCGATAGCTATAGCTTGGTCGATCGCAGTCAACTTTTACCCAATTTAGATCTCGATTTACTGGTGCGTTGCGTTCAAATACCCTCCCGCTTAGAAGCGATGAAAACTTTTATGGCAGCAGTGCAAGCTACTTAATTTTGAGTAGATCGAATCGATATTTATTCCCCGCTCGATCGAGTTATTTGGCGAACAGATGAGGTATAAATACAAGGGTAGATAGCCAGCTTCAAGATCGCGCGGTAGCAAACTGAATGTGGATCGATCGACAAATCCGAAAACTATTACGCCCCAAATCTTTAGTCGAGCCGCTGGGTAAGCGCATCGCCATTGTCGAAGCTTGCTCGATCGGAATTGTCTCGGCTCTAGCAGCAGTGGGACTAAAACAATCGGTGGCGTGGTTGGACGCATGGCGAGTAGATTTAGCCGGAATGTATTCGCCGTGGCTGGTGTTGCCCCTCATCGGCATTGTTGGCGGATATCTGAGCGGTTTATTAGTCGAACGCTTGGCTCCAGAGGCTTCAGGGAGCGGGATTCCGCAAGTCAAGGCGGCTTTGGGCTACGTCCCGATCGCCCTAGATTTGCGGGTAGCAATAGTTAAGTGGCTGAGTACGGCACTCTCGTTGGGTTCTGGCCTTGCTCTGGGACGACAGGGGCCGACGGTGCAAATTGGGGCAGCCTTAGCCGCTCAATTGAGTCATTGGGCGGAAACGTCGCCAACCTATCAACGCCAATTAATTGCGGCGGGGGCAGCGGCAGGGCTGGCAGCGAGTTTTAATGCCCCGATCGCGGGTGTCTTATTTGCGATCGAAGAATTGATGCAAGATGTCTCCGATCTGACGTTGGGCACGGCGATTATTGCCGCAGTAGTGGGCGGTGTCATTGCTCGCGCGCTGGGTGGCGGCGGGATGTTACCCGATCTGAGTCAGGTGCAGATTCAGTTCGATCTAGCAGAGATTCCACTATTAATTGCGGTGGGGATGCTGGCTGGACTGGTGGGGGTCTTATTCAACCGCAGTCTCCTAGCTAGTGTCAAGTTGTATCGGCGGCAGTTTCGCGATCGATCGCTAGCGGTAAAAGTCGCGGTGGCTGGCGGGATAACCAGTATTCTGACCATCCTCTTACCTCATGCTTTGCAGACTAGCAGAGATTTACAAGATTTTGCGATCGTCGGTCGCATCGATTGGCAGATGGCGGCGTGGATTTTGGGCGGTCAATTCGTGCTCAGTTGCGTGGGGTTTGGCTCCACTGCGCCTGGAGGTTTGTTTGCACCCAGCCTGATTTTAGGTGCTGCCTTGGGCAATCTCGTGGCGACTGGGGCGCAAAGTTGCTACCACCACGGGATTTTACCCACCGATTTAGTCCTGAGTTCGCCGACAGTTTACGCCCTCACGGGAATGAGCGCGCTATTTAGTGCCGTCACCCATCGTCCGATGGTCGCGATCGCGATCGTCTGGGAAATGACCGCCGAATTCGACCTGGTATTACCGTTGATGCTTGGCGCGGTTGTGGCCTATCTGGTGGCCGAAAAATTGTTTCCTGGCTCTATTTACCAACACGTACTTAGCGGCAAGGGGATTAATCTCGATCTCCCGGACTTAGCACAGCAAAGCTGGGTCGGGTTGACCGCCGCCGATTTAATGCAACGGCGCGTCGAAACACTATCCAGTCAAATGACGCTCGCTCAAGCCGTGCGCGCTTTCGCCAATTCTCCCCATCGGGGATTTCCGATCGTCGATGACGGCCAGTTAGTCGGCATTATTACCCAACGCGATTTATCGGTGCTCGAAGATCGACAGTGGCATCGGGAGGCCACGATCGCGACACTGATGACACGGCGGTTAATCACCGTCAGTCCTAGCGATCCGCTCACATCTGTATTGCATCTGCTCGATCGCTATCAGATCGGGAGATTACCCGTTGTTGATGGTCGAAAACTAGTCGGCATCATTACTCGTGCCGATATTATTCGCGTCGAAGCAGAACGAGTCAGTAGTACCGTCAGCCCGCTCAAAACCCGTTCTGAGCCGTCTTATCTGGTCTATCGCACTCAAAGTCCGGCAACGGGGCGCGGGCGGCTGCTCGTGCCGCTGAGTAACCCGCAGACGGCAGACCTGCTGCTGCGATTGGCAGCCGCGATCGCCTTGGAATCGAACTACGAACTAGAATGTTTGCACGCGATCGTCATTCCCCGCTCTAGTTTACCTGCGGAAACGCCTGTAGATCTGACCGCTAGCAGGCAATTATGCGATCGAGCTACCGCCGTGGGCAAAACGTTGGGAATCCCCGTACATACCCAAATCCGCGTTACCCACAATGTCGCCGCCACGATCTTAGAGACTGTTCGCGATCGACATATCGATCTGCTCTGTATGGGTTGGCAGGGCAAAACGTCCCATCCCGGTCGGATCTTTGGGACTACTGTAGATCTGGCCATCCAGCAAGCTCCCTGTCATGTCATGCTCATTAAGCTCGGCGAGCGGTTGCAACCCAATGTGCCTGCCGACATGGCGATCGATGCACGACTACGGCTGACTCGCCTCCATCGGTGGTTGGTGCCGATCGCGGGTGGGCCGAATACTGAGTATGCACTGCAACTATTACCAGCTCTAATCGCCCTCAATCGCCAACCAGATGTCCATTTATGCCAGGTTTTCCCGCTCACAGACGACCCACCAGATTTGACAAATTTAAATACTGCGGCAGATGCGATCTCCCAATCCACAAATGCAGTTGCCAAGATCGCGACCCTTTATTCCGATGACATTCCCCGCACAGCGATCGATTATGCCATCGATCGACAATGCGATGCAATTATCCTCGGCGCAAGTCGAGAAGGCTTACTCAAGCAAAGCATTCAAGGAAATATTCCCGAAGCGATCGCTCGCGGTTCGGATTGTACCGTTATTGTCGTCCGAGCCGCGATCGCCGTTCGAGTTTAAGTGCATATACAAGTTATTTGAGTTGCTGCGTAGTCTGTGTTACCCCACCCCAGCCCTACCCTTTATAAGGGGAGGGAGCCGGAGCAGTCCTCCCCCCTCTCAAGAGTAGGGAGCCAGATAAGCCCCCCCCTTTATAAG